>DATCYI010000569.1:0-2846 GCA_036570385.1 Acidimicrobiales bacterium
CCGGGCGCCGCCACCGCGAGCGCGCCGGCGACGCCAGCTGCCATCACCCAGAGCCATGCTCTGGACCTAGCGGGCGGGCGAAGAGACATCCTCATGGTGATCGGGCGACGGCGACGACACCTTGAGGGCCGCCAGAGGACCGCCAGACGCGGACCCGTCGTCGCTGTGGTGGACTGCTGCCCGATGAACCTGGCGTCCATCCTCCTGCCACACCCCGCCGACGCCGTCGCGCTGATCTCCCGCGGGCGACCGACCACCTATGGAGAGCTCCGCTCAGCGGCCGCTGGCCTGGCGGGCGGGCTGGCGGGCCTAGGTGTAGGCCCGGGCGACCGCGTCGCGATCGTGGCCGCCAACAACCCGGGCTTCGTCGTCGCCTACCTCGCCGTGCTGGCCGCCGGCGCCGTGGCCGTCCCGCTCAACCCGGCCAGCCCGACCCCCGAGATCCAGCGCGAGCTCGGTGTCGTCGGGGCGCGGGTCGTGATCAGCGGTCCCTCAGGGCGCGCCGCCGTGGCCGGCCTCGACCGCGGGGCCCTGCCCCAGCTCGAGCACGTCGTGGCGGGAGAAGGCTCGGGCATCGAGGGAGCCCTGGCCCTCGAGGAGCTCGTGGCCGGCCAGCCGGCGCCGATCGTCGAGCGCCACCGCGACGACCTAGCCGTGCTGATGTTCACCAGCGGCACAGCGGGCTCGGCCAAGGCGGCGATGCTCACCCACGGCAACCTCCTCGCCAACCTCGAGCAGTGCCAGGGCCACCCCGCCCGCGCCCAGAGCCCCGACGACGTGGTTCTCGGCGTGCTGCCCCTCTTCCACATCTTCGGCCTGAACGTGGTGCTGAACCTGTCGCTCATGGCCGGCGCCACGACGCTGCTGATCGAGCGCTTCGATCCCCAGTCGGCCCTCGACGCGATCCGCGCCCACGGCGTCACGGTCATCAGCGGTGCGCCGGCCATGTGGACGGCGTGGGCGGCGCTGCCCGGCGCTCCCGCCGACTCCTTCGCCACGGTCCGCCTCGCCACCTCGGGTGCGGCCCGGCTGGAGGAATCCACCCGCCGGGCGATGCAGGAGCGGTTCTCCTTCTGCCTCGTGGAGGGATACGGCCTGACCGAGGCGTCCCCCGTGGTCACCACCGCCATCGGCGACGGCGACGCGCCGGCCGGAAGCATCGGTGTCCCGCTGCCGGGCGTCGAGGTCCGCCTCATCGACAGCGACGGGCTCGACGTCCTGGTCGGTGATCCCGGCGAGCTGAGGGTGAAGGGCCCGAACGTCTTCGCCGGCTACTGGGACGACCCGGATGCCACCCGGGCTGCGCTCACCGACGACGGCTGGCTGCGCACCGGCGACGTCGCCGTGGTGGACGACGACGGCTTCCTCTTCATCGTCGATCGCACCAAGGACCTGATCATCGTCTCCGGCTTCAACGTGTACCCGGGAGAGGTGGAGGAGGTCATCGCGCAGCACCCGGCCGTGGCCGAGGTGGCCGTGATCGGGGTGCCCCACCCACACTCGGGCGAGGCGGTGAAGGCCTTCGTCGTGGTCCGCCCCGACCGGTCGGTCGACGAGGACGACGTCATCGCCCACTGCGAGGCGCACCTCGCCCGCTACAAGTGCCCCCAGAAGGTGATGTTCGTCGACGAGCTCGCCCGTGGGGCCACCGGCAAGGTCCTGCGCCAAGCCCTGCGCTGACCGGCGGTCCCAAGACGGCGGTCCTTGTGCGCACGTGAACCGTTTGTGACCACGTGAACAAGCGTGACGTACGCTGCTCGGGCATGTCGTCGCCAGCGCAGCCCCCGACCCCTCCGGCCCGAGCCCGGCGGAAGATCCCCGAGGCCACGGTCGCCCGCCTCCCGCTCTACCTCCGCAGCCTGCACGAGAACCAGCACGCCGGTGTCACGACGATCTCATCCGAGCGCCTCGCCGAGCTGGCCGGCGTGAACGCTGCCAAGGTGCGCAAGGACCTCTCCTACCTCGGCTCCTACGGCACCCGCGGCGTCGGCTACGACGTCGAGTACCTGCTCTTCCAGATGAGCCGTGAGCTCGGCCTCACCCAGGACTGGCCGGTGGCCATCGTCGGGCTCGGCAACCTCGGCCAGGCCCTCGCCAACTACGGAGGCTTCGGCGACCGAGGGTTCCCGATCGTCGCCCTCTGCGACGCCGACCGGTCCGTCGTCGGCACCGAGGTGCACGGCGTCGTCGTCAGGCACATCGACGACCTGCCGGCCATCGCCGAGGAGCACGGCATCTCGATCGGGATCATCGCCACGCCCGCGGTGGCAGCCCAAGACGTAGCCGACCGCCTCGTGGCCGCGGGCGTCTCGTCGATCCTGAACTTCGCGCCGACTGTGATCACCGTCCCCAACGAGGTGTCGCTGCGCAAGGTCGACCTCGCGGTCGAGCTCCAGATCCTGAGCTTCTACCAGCAGAGGCGCGGCACCGCCCCCCTGCCGCCGTCGGTAGCCGGAGCCGACTGACGTGCCCGTCGCCGGCCCGCCCTACCCGGTCAACCTGCTGCTGTCCGGCCGGCGGGTGCTCGTGGTCGGGGGTGGGCAGGTTGCGGCATCGAAGGCCAGCGGCCTGCTGGCGGCGGAGGCGGTGGTGCACGTCGTCGCCCTCGAGGTGTCCGAGGCCGTGCGTGCGCTCCCGCTGACCTGGGAGGAGCGGGCCTACGAGCGAGGCGAGGTGGCGAGCTACCGCTACGTCGTCGCCTGCACGGACGACCCCACCGTCAACCAGGCCGTGTTCGACGACGGGGAGGCCGCCAACATCTTCGTCAACGCGGCCGACGATCCCGCGCGCTGCTCGGTGACGCTGCCCGCCAAGGTGGCTCGCGGGCCGCTGCTCGTCACCGTGTC
>DATCYI010000570.1:0-2163 GCA_036570385.1 Acidimicrobiales bacterium
GGCCTGGGGGCCTAGATCGCCGAACTCCTCGCGGACCTCGGCGTCGAAGGCGTCCTCGAAGGAGACGACCTCACGGTCGCCCGACTCCTCGGCGGGAGCGCTCTCGCGCGGGGCACGGTCGCGGTCGCGGCTGCGACCACCCCGGTCGCCGCGGTCCCGGTCGCCACCGCCGCTGGACACGGCGCTGTCGGGGATCTCGACCTCGCCGGCGAGGCTCAGGGAGACCTTGCCGTTGGGATCGACGTCGTCGACCTTCACCTCGACCTCGTCGCCGAGGCTGAAGACGTCCTCGACCTTGTCGATGCGCTTGCCCTGCCCGATCTTGGAGATGTGGAGCAGGCCGTCGCGGCCGGGGAGGATGTTCACGAAGGCACCGAACTTGGTGATGTTCACGACGCGGCCCTTGTAGGTGGCGCCGACATCAGCCGTGGGCGGGTTGAGGATGAGCTTGATCTGGCGCTCGGCCTCGTCCATGGCGCCCTTGTCGACGCTGCCGATCGTGACGGTGCCCATCATGCCGTCGTCGTCGACGGAGATGTCGGCGCCGGTCTCGGCCTGGATGGCGTTGATGACCTTGCCCTTCGGCCCGATGACCTCACCGATCTTGTCGATCGGGATCTCGAAGCTGAGGACCTTCGGAGCGGTGACACCGACCTCGTCGCGGGGTGCCGCGATGGCCTCGGCCATGATGTCGAGGATGTCGAGGCGGGCTTCCTTGGCCTGCTGCAGCGCCTGGGCCAGGACGTCGGCGGGGAGGCCGTCGATCTTGGTGTCGAGCTGCAGCGCGGTGACGAAGTCGGCGGTGCCGGCGACCTTGAAGTCCATGTCGCCGAAGGCGTCCTCGGTGCCGAGGATGTCGGTGAGCGTCGTGTACTTGCCGCTGTCGTAGATGAGGCCCATCGCGATGCCGGCCACGGGCGCCTTGATCGGCACGCCGCCGTCCATCAGCGAAAGGGTGGAGCCGCACACCGAGCCCATCGAGGTGGAGCCGTTGGAGCTCAGAACCTCGGACACGATCCGCAGCGTGTAGGGCCACTCCTCGAGGGAGGGCACCACGGGCAGCAACGCCCGCTCCGCGAGGAGGCCGTGGCCGATCTCGCGTCGCTTGGGGCTGCCCACGCGGCCCGTCTCGCCGTTGGCGTGGGGCGGCATGTTGTAGTGGTGCATGTAGCGCTTCTTCGGCTTGTCGCCGAGGTTGTCGAGGAGCTGGTCCATCTTCGGCATGCCGAGGGTGAGGGCCGAGAGCACCTGCGTCTCGCCACGCTGGAACAGGCCCGAGCCGTGCGCCGCGGAGAGAACGCCGACCTCGGAGGTGACCTCACGCAGGTCGGCGGGCTTGCGACCGTCGATGCGGATGCCCTCGTTTACCGTGCGGGCGCGGATGCGGCTCTTCTGGATGCTGCGAGCCGCCTCCTTGATCTCCTTGGTGCGACCGGCGAACTCCTCGCCCATCTCGCTGATCGCCTTGGCGATGGCGGCGTCGGTTGCCGCGTTGCGCTCGGCCTTGGCGGCGATGGTGCCGGCCTGGCCCAGGTCGTCACCCACGAGGGACTCGACCTTGGCGTAGACGTCGTCCTGGTAGTCGAGGACGGGCGTGAACTGGAGCGGGGTGATCCCGCGGCCAGCCTCGACCTTGCTCACGAGCTCCTTCTGCAGCTCGATCGACTCCTTGATCCACACCTTGCAGGCATCGAGCCCGTCGGCGATGACCTCTTCGGTCACCTTCGGGGCGCCGGCCTCGTAGTGGCTCCAAGCCTTCTCCGTGCCACCGGCTTCCACCATCATGATGGCGACGTCGTCATCGACGCCTCGGCCGGCCACGATCAGCTCGAAGGTGCTCTCCTCGACCTCTTCGAAGGTGGGGTGCGGCACCCAGGTGCCCTCAGCGCTGTAGGCGATGCGCACGGCGCCGATCGGACCTTGGAACGGGATGCCGGAGATCGACAGGGCGGCAGACGCGCCGTTGATGGCGAGCACGTCGTAGGGGTTCTGCTTGTCTGAGCCCATGACCGTGACGACGACCTGGGTCTCGTTGCGGAAGCCGTCGGCGAACGACGGGCGCAGCGGCCGGTCGATCAGGCGGCAGGCCAGGATGGCGGCGTCGGTGGGACGGCCCTCCCGACGGAAGAACGAGCCGGGGATGCGCCCGGCGGCGTACATGCG
>DATCYI010000571.1:0-5024 GCA_036570385.1 Acidimicrobiales bacterium
GGCCCAGACCGCGGCGGCGATGATCGCCACCCAGCTGAGCATCATCAGCGTGCCCCACAGCCACATCCAGCCTCCGCCCCATCCGTCCATGTGGCCCCACCTTCCGTCGTTGTCCCCGGCCCGTTGGGCCAGGAGCGAGAGCGTGATCATCTCCGGTGCCTCCCGTCAGCCTGTTCTGGGATCTGCTCGAGGTTGGGTGCTGGCGCAGCGCGCCGAGACTGCACGACGAACACGGCGGCGGCGATCACCAGCGCGGCGAGGCTCGTCCAGATGTTGACCCGCAGGCCGAGGATCTCGTTGGCGGGGTCGATGCGGAGTGCTTCCACCCACAGGCGGCCGAGGGCGTAGCCGGCCACGTAGAGGGTGAAGAGCTGCCCGCGGCGGAGGCGGCCGGTGCGGTCGAGTCGCATGAGCAGCGCGGCGAGCGCGATGTTCCACAGCGCCTCGTAGAGGAACGTGGGGTGGTAGGTGGCGACGTGGTCCAGCCCGTCGGGGCGGTGCGCCGGGTCGATCCGGACGGCCCATGGCAGGTCGCTGGGCCGGCCGAACAGCTCCTGGTTGAACCAGTTGCCGAGACGGCCGATGGCCTGCGCGATGGGGATGGCCGGTGCGACGACGTCGAGCAGGATGGGGACGTCGAGACCTCGGCGGCGGGCGAGGACGACTCCGGTGATCACCCCGACGAGGAGGCCGCCGGGGATGCCGAGACCTCCCTCCCACACCTCGACGACACTCCACCAGCGCCCTTGGAAGCGCTGGTAGTCGGTGACGACGTGGTAGAGGCGAGCGCCCACGAGCCCCATCGGCACGGCCCACATGGCGATGGCGGCCAGATCTTCGGGGTCGCCGCCCCGACGGGCGTACCGGCGCTGTGCGATCCACACCGCCGCCAGCACGCCGACCGCGATGGCCAGGCCGTAGGCGCGCAGCTGGAACGGGCCGATGCCGATGCTCTTGCCCGGGGGGCTGGGGATCGAAGCGAGCAGGGAGGCGAGCATCGGCGGTCCGGTCGTCACTCGACGACGAGGGTGCCTTCCATGCCCGCCTCGCGGTGTCCGGTAACCGTGCAGTAGTAGGTGTAGCGCCCGGGCTCGTCCGCCATGAAGCCGCCTTCCTCAGTCTCGCCCTGATCGGCGGAGACGTGGGCCCCGAGCTCCTCGATGGTGAAGTCGTGGAGGATGTCCTCGGAGGTCAGCACGATGGCGATGTTCTCGCCGGCGTCGACGCGGATCTCGTCGGGGTCGAACTCGAACGAGGTGGCGGTGACCTCGATGCGGCGGGCATCGTCGGCGACGTCGCTGGACTCGTCGTGGCCGTCGCCCATGTCGCCGTCGTCCATCATCCCCTCGTCGTCCATCGGCTCCGTCATGTCGGCGCCGCCCTCGACGCTGGGGTCATCGTCGGAGCCGCAGGCGGCCAACAGCAGGCCGAGGGCGAGCAGAACAGCGATGAGTGCAGAGAAGCGCTTCATGGGTTTCTTCCTCCGTGGGTTCGAGGACGACCGTAGTACGACACCCTGTAGGAGCACACGTCGATCAGCTCGCTGCGCTGTCGACCTGTGCGGACACGTGCGCGAGATCCGTCGCCGGCACCTCGACGACCGGGTCGACGGGGGCGGGTGCGACACCGGTCGGGAGCGGCCGGGCATGCCAGCGGCGGAGTCGGTTGGCGTTCGTGACGACGGACAGCGACGACAGCGCCATGGCAGCGGCGGCGATGATCGGGCTCAGACGGATGCCGAAGAACGGATACAGCACGCCCGCAGCGACGGGGATGCCGACGGCGTTGTAGACGAAGGCAAGGAACAGGTTCTGGCGGATGTTGCGCATCGTGGAGCGGCTGAGCGTGATCGCCGTGACGAGGCCGCCGAGGGCGCCCGACACCAGGGTGATGTCGGAGGATTCGATGGCGACGTCGGTGCCGGTTCCAATCGCGGAGCCGACGTCGGCCTGTGCGAGCGCCGGGGCGTCGTTGATGCCGTCGCCCACCATGCCGACGGTGCGTCCTTCCTTCTGGAGGCGGCGCACCTCGCCGGCCTTGTGCTCCGGCAGGACCTCGGCGAGCACGCGACCGATGCCGACCTGGCGGGCGATGGCGGCCGCGGTGCGGCGGTTGTCGCCGGTCATCATCACCACGTCGATGCCGAGCCGCTGCAGTGCGGCGATGGCGGCGATGGACTCCTCTTTGAGGGTGTCGGCGACTGCGATGACACCGGCGGCGTTGCCGTCGATGGCGACGAGCATCGGCGTCTTGCCCTGGGCCGACAGCTCGTCGGCGATGGCGGTGAGGTCGTCCGAGGAGATGCCGGCGTCCTCGAGCAGCCCGGCGTTGCCGACAAGGACGTCGCGTCCGTCGACCCGAGCGCGCACGCCCTTGCCGGTCACAGAGTCGAACTCGGTTGGCTCGACGAGAGCGACTCCTCGGTCGCGGGCGCCGGCGACGATCGCGCCGCCGAGGGGGTGCTCGGAGGACTGCTCTGCCGATGCGACGAGACGGACGAGCTCCGCCTCGCTCGTGCCGGGCAGCACAGCGACGTCGGTGAGGGCGGGCTTGCCCTTGGTGATCGTTCCGGTCTTGTCGAGGATGACGGTGTCGAGCTTGTGGGCGGTCTCGAGCGCCTCGGCGGAGCGAATGAGGATGCCGTGGGTGGCGCCCTTGCCGGTGCCGACCATGATCGACAGCGGCGTGGCGAGGCCGAGGGCGCACGGGCAGGCGATGATGAGGACCGCCACGGCGGCGACGAGCGCCATCGTCAGGGCCGGCGCTGGGCCGGCCACGAACCAGATGACGAAGGTCCAGGTGGCGATCACCATGACGGCGGGGACGAACCAGCTCGAGACGAGGTCGGCGAGGCGCTGGATCGGCGCTTTCGACGCCTGGGCCGACTCGACCATGCGGATGATCTGGGCGAGCATCGTGTCGCGGCCGACCTTGGTGGCGCGGAACCGGAAGGCGCCGGTCTGGTTGATGGTGGCTCCGATGACGGTGTCGCCGGCCTGCTTGGTGACGGGGATCGGTTCGCCGGTGACCATGGACTCGTCGACCGCAGAGCGGCCATCGACGATCTCGCCGTCGACGGGGATCTTCTCGCCGGGGCGGACGACGACGACATCGCCGACGGCCACATCTTCGACGGGGATCTGGACCTCGGTACCATCGCGAACGACACGTGCCGTGCGGGCCTGGAGGCCGATCAGCTTGCGGATGGCCTCACCGGTGCCGGCCTTGGCCCGAGCCTCCAGCAGCCGGCCGAGCAGGATCAGGGTGATGATGACGCCAACCGCCTCGTAGTAGACGTCCCGCAGCTCGCTGGGCAGCACGCCCGGCGCCAGTGTCACGAGCAGGCTGTAGCCGAACGCGGCCACCGTGCCGATGGTGATCAGGCTGTTCATGTCCGCGGTGCGGTGGCTGAGCGCCAGCCAGCCGCTGCGGTGGATCGGCCAGCCGGTGTAGACGAAGACCGGGGCGATGAGCGCGAGCTGTACCCACTTGTCCATCAGCACGTCGGGCACCCACATGGCGTCGAAGATCTCCATCGCCATCACCGCCACTGCGATGGGAAGCGTGAGGACGGCGCCGAACACCACTCGCCGGGTGAGGTCGCGGATCTCGGCGCGGCGGGCGGCGCGCTCTCGGTCCTCGCCGTCGGTGGTCGCGAGCGCCTCGCGCTCATGGGCGTGGTAGCCGATGGCTTCGACAGCCGACACGATCGCGCCCGGCGACGCGACCGCGGGGTCGAACACGACCGAGGCCCGCTCGGTCCCGAAGTTCACGGCGACGTCGTCGACGCCGGGGATCGCACGGATGGTGGACTCGATGCGGCCGACGCAGCTGGCGCAGCTCATGCCCTGCAGCGCGAAGTCGGCCTGCCGGACCTCATGCAGGGCGGGCTCTGCCTCGGCCGCGGGGCGGCCTGCCGTCACGTCGTCGCTCGCGGTGTCGGGCTCCTCGACGAGGAGCCTGCCGTGGATCATGTTCATCCCGCACGCAAACCCGAACTCGCCCACCTCGTCGGGCACGAGGTCCACCGTGGTGCGCTCGAAGGCCGGAAGGGAGGCGCTGACACCGAAGTCTGAGAACAGCACGCGGGAGCTGCAGTCCCCGGCTTCCTGACGGTCGAAGATCAGCCGCAGGGGGACGCCGCGCTGCGCTCGGATGACGTCGGGCGAGTAGCCCCCACGGACGGTGACCTCGACCTCCTGGACGCCGCCGCGCAGCTCGGTGGTCTTGGCCCGCTTGGGTCCGAAGAAGAACCAGAGCAGCAGCCCCGTCACCACCGCCCCGATTCCCACTGCCAGGAGATCGTCGTAGTACGTCATCGTCCAACCCCTTCTCCGGCCGCCGCTACGACACGGCCGCCGAGCCGGGTCGAGGGCAGGCAGTGATCGTGGCGGCAGCCGAGGGCCGCTCGCATTGCGGGGACGAGCTCGTCGCCGACGGTGTCCCGCGTGACGCAGGCCGCTGCGCCCTGGGCAAGGGCCGAGGCGCCGTAGCTCGGATCGGGCTCCGGACCGATGACCACCACACGGTCTCGGGGAAAGGCGTCGATCGCCGCCTGGCAGCACGCCGGGAAGTCGCCGGCGTCGACGACGAGGAGGTCCGGCCGGAACCGGTCGATGGCGCTCGGCAGCATCTCGCCCGCCGCGACGTCGTCCGATGCCCAGCAGCCGCACTCACGAGCGAGCAGCTCCGCCGCGAAGCGCCGCATCACTGGATGTCGGATCGCCACGAGCACCCGAGGGGTGCCGTCGCACACAGGGCAGGGTTCCGGGTTCACAACGTCGATCATCTGCTGCCGCGACAGATCTGCCATCAGGCACGGCTACGGGAACGGTTGCGGACTTCTACGTAGCGCAGGATCGGGGGCACGTCCCGATGGCGCCACGGCACCCTCGCCGCACGATGGCCGCATGGTTGAACTCGCCCAACGTCCGATGCCCACCTCGAGGGTGACCCACGCGAGCAATGAGCTCGTCATCCGGCTCCGACGTGTCGAAGGTCAGGTCCGCGGCATCCAGCGGATG
>DATCYI010000572.1:0-2949 GCA_036570385.1 Acidimicrobiales bacterium
GAGGAGGGCGCCGACCGCGCCGCCGTGCAGGACGCCGGGGCTCCACGGCCCAGCCGACGCGCCGGTGGGCAGGAACGTCGCCGCATCCGTGCGCTCGAACAGCGACGTCGCGCGATCGGCGGCCGTCACCCTCCGCGCGCCTCGACCAGGCGGCCTCGGTTCACCTTCATCGCCTCGCTGCGGGGCACCGCCTCGACCAGCTCCACAGACTTCGGCACCTTGTAGGCCAGCAGCCGGCTCTTCGCGTAGGCCCTGAGCTCGTCGAAGGTGGGCGGGTCGGACGGATCGGCCGGCTCCACGATGGCGTGCACGCGGCGACCCCACTCGGCGTCCTTCAGCCCGACCACCACGACGTCGGCCACCTTCGGGTGGTCGATCAGCGCGGCCTCCACCTCGGCCGGGAACACGTTGGCGCCGCCCGTGATGATGAGGTCGACCCGTCGATCGATGAGGTACAGGTAGCCGTCGTCGTCGAGGTAGCCCATGTCGCCCACCGTGCCGAAGCCGTCGGGCGTCATGTCGAGCTGGGGCGCCTCGCCCAGGTAGACGGCGCCGACGTAGCGGGGCGAGCGGATGAAGATGTGGCCGATCTCGCCCGTCGGCAGGTCCTTGCCGTCGTCGTCGAGGATGCGGATCTCGGCCTCCAGGAAGCCGCGTCCGACGCTGCCCTCGTGGGCCAGCCACTCGGTGCCGTTGAGCACCGTGAGGCCGAGGCCTTCGGTCGAGCCGTAGGCCATGATGATCTTCTCCGCCCCGATCAGCGACGCCCACCGGTGCACGAGCGACGGTGGCATCGGCGCGGCGCCCTGCAGGATCCACTCGAGGCTCGACAGGTCGCGGTCGTCGACGTCGGACAGGTCGGCGATGCGCTGGAGCATGGTGGGGGTGGCTGTGAACGTGGTGATGCGGTGGCGCTCGATGACGTCGACGATGCGCGCTGCGTCGAACTTCTCGAGCACGTAGAGCTGGTCGCCGGTGAGCATGCTGGCCAGCGTGGCGAAGGCGTTGATGTGGTACATCGGCGCCAGCACGAGGATGCGCTGGGGCCGGGTGACCCGCATGAAGGCCTCGGCGATCGGGATGCTGTAGGTCGGGTTGAACACCGGCGGGCCCTGGCTCAGGATCACCTTCGGGGTGCCGGTCGACCCGCTGCTGCAGATGCCGCTGCTGTTGGGGGACAGCACGTCAGCCATCTCGGGCACCGGATCGGCCGCGCTGGCGCGGATCCAGTCGAGGTCTTCGGGGCTGACGTAGACGGTGGGGTCGATGACCTCCTTCAGCCGCTCGAGCTCCCAGTCGGGCACGTCCCATCGCACGGGGACGGGCACCGCGCCGAGCTTCCAGGTGCCCAGGATCGCGAACACGAGCTCGGGAGAGTTGCGGATGCCGAGGCCGACGCGATCGGCGTAGCCGACGCCCCGCTCGGCCAGCGCCGCGGCCACCTGGCTCGACCGCTCGTGCAGCTCCCGCCACGTGACCTCGGACTCCGAGCCGTCGATGGCCAGGTGCACGTAGGCGATCACGTCCGGCTGCGCGCCGGCGAGCCTCCTGAGCTGCTCGATGTTGCTGATCGGATCCGGTTCAACGGTCGACATCTGTCGTCTCCCCCTTCGACGGCGCCGACGCTACTTCCGTCGAGAACCCCACATCGACGTCAGGGTCAAAACGCGTGCCACACTGCGGCATGGCATTCGAGCTTGATCTGAGCGGCCGGCGGGCGCTCGTGACGGGAGCCGGTCAGGGCGTCGGACGGGGCATCGCGCTGGCCTTGGCTGCGGCGGGCGCTGAGGTCGTGGTCAACGACCTCGACCGCGAGCGGGCGGATGGTGTGGTCGGTGAGATCACCGGCGGGGGCGGATCCGCGCTCTCCTCGGTCTTCGACGTCACCGACTACGCCGCGGTGGCCGCCGCGGTCGACGCCTTCGGCGGCGCCGACATCCTCGTGAACAACGCGGGCAACGCCGGGGCCGACGGCTTCGGAGGGCTCACGCCCTTCGTGGAGACGGAGCCGGCGCAGTGGGAGCCGTACCTGCGGGTGAACCTCTACGGCGTGATGCACTGCGCTCGGGCCACCCTGCCCCGCATGGTCGAGCAGGGCTGGGGACGGGTGATCACCATCGTGTCCGACGCCGGCCGGACCGGCGACAAGAACATGGCCGCCTACAGCGCGGCCAAGGCCGGCGCCGCGGGCCTCGGGCGGGCGCTGGCCCTCGAGAACGGGCGCTACGGCATCACCGTCAACAGCATCTCGCTGGGCACGATGCGCACGCCCATCAGCGAGGCGCTGTGGGCCGACCCCGACAACGCCCACGCCAAGACGCTGATGCAGCGCTACGCGGTGCGACGCCCCGGCCAACCCGCGGACCCCGCGGCGCTCGCCGTGTTCCTGGCCAGCGAGCAGGCCGAGTGGATCACCGGCCAGACCTACCCCGTCAACGGCGGGTTCTCCTTCGCGCTGTGACCGCGCCCGACTTGGACACCGAGCGAGCGGGGCCGCTGCGCGACGTGCGGGTCCTCGACCTCACCCGCATGATCCCGGGCGCCATGTGCACGCTGCTTCTCGCCGACCTGGGCGCAGACGTCGTGAAGGTCGAGGCTCCCGGGTTCGGTGACGGCAACCGGCGCGGCTTCGGGTTCGAGGCGGCCCACGTGGCCATGAACCGCGGCAAGCGCTCGCTGGCCCTCGATCTCCGCCGGACCGGCGCGGCGGCTGCCCTCCGCCGGCTGGTCGGCTGGGCCGACGTCGTGGTGGAGTCGCACCGACCCGGCAAGCTCGACGCCGACGGCATGGGCTACGAGGCCATGAGCGCCCTGCACCCGCAGGTCGTCTGGTGCTCGATCACCGGCTTCGGCAGCACGGGCCCCAACGCCGCCGCGGGCGGCCACGACCTCACCTTCCTCGGGATCTCCGGGCTGCTCGACCAGCTGGCGGACGGCCCGGCCACGCCG
>DATCYI010000573.1:0-2491 GCA_036570385.1 Acidimicrobiales bacterium
CCGCTGCCTGCTCGCCATGGCCGAGATGGACCTGCGGGCCGGGCTGGCCGGAGCGGCGATCCCCGCCACCATCCTCGTCGGGACCCGCGACCTGCTCACGCCGGTGCGCTCCGCCCGCTCGCTGCAGCAGGCGTGGCCCCGGGCGGGGCTGCGGATCCTCCCCGGCGCCGGCCACATGCTGCCCCTGGAGCGTCCCGACGACATCGTCGAGGCCGTCCTGCGGGCCACCGCCACGCAACGAGAACGAGAACGAGAACGAGAACGAGGAGTGCTGTCGACATGAGCGGACCGCAGGGCGAGCGAGGCCACGAGGAGCCGATGCACGAGGTGGTGATCATCGGTGCCGGCCTCGGTGGGATCGGTGTGGCCATCGAGCTGCGGGAGGCGGGGATCGAGGACTTCGTGCTCCTCGAGCGGGCCGCCGACATCGGTGGCACGTGGCGGGACAACACCTATCCGGGCATCGCGTCCGACGTGCCGGCTCAGGTGTACCAGTACAGCTTCGAGCTGAACCCCGACTGGAGCCATGTCTTCGCCCCGGGCGAGGAGATCATGGCCTACATCCGCCGGCTGGCCGACAAGTACGGGTTGATGGAGCGGGTGCGCCTCGACTCCGAGGTCCGGTCCCGGACCTGGGACGAGGCGTGTCACCTGTGGCGGCTCGACACCCCCCAGGGCGAGGTGACGGCCCGCTACGTCATCTCCGCCATCGGCGCCTTCGTCGAGCCGAAGCCGGTGGACATCCCCGGGGTCGAGCGATTCGCGGGCACCACCATGCACACTGCTTCCTGGGACCACGACCTGGACCTGCGGGGCAAGCGGGTGGCGATGATCGGCACGGGTGCGAGCGCCGTGCAGATCATCCCCGAGATCGCCGAGGACGTGGCCCACCTCGACGTGTTCCAGCGGACGCCGATCTGGGTCGGTCCCAAGCCCGACCTGCCCACGCCGCGACCGCTGCGCCGGTTGTTCCGCGCCGTTCCGGCCGTGCAGGACGCCATCCGGAGGGTGTCGGTCAGCCTGGCCGAGACCGTCCTCGTCGGTGGGGTGCTCCAGTATCAGGACCATCCCCGCTTCGCCGATCTGCTGGCCAGCGCCAACCGGAACATCTGGTATCGCCTCCAGGTGCGCGATCCCGAGCTGCGGGCCGCGCTCACCCCCGACTACGGCTTCGGCTGCAAGCGTCCGTCAGTCTCGAACCGATACCTGAAGACGTTCACCCGGGACCACGTCGACCTGGTCACCGCCCCGATCGAGGAGATCACCCCGGAAGGGGTGCGCACCCGTGACGGCGTGGTCCACGAGGCCGACGCGCTCATCTTGGCCACCGGCTTCCGCATGGCGACCGATCCGGAGATCTACGAGCGCACGCCGGTGCGGGGACGCGACGGCTTCGACCTGGCCACCTCCTACCGCGAGGAGCGCCTCCGGTCCTACGAGGGCGTGGCCCTTCCGGGCCTGCCCAACCACTTCATCGTGTTCGGCCCCTACGGCTGGATCGGTGGCACGTGGCACCAGCTGGTCGAGATCGCCTCGGCCCACGCCATCCGCGTGATCACCGCGGCGCAGCGCCTCGGCGCGACGAGCGTCGAGGTCCGGGACGAGGCCTGCGAGCGGTGGACGGAGTCGATGCGCGAGCGCTTCGGTCGCTCCCTGTTCCTCGGTGGGGGCTGCGCCACGGCGAACAGCTACTACTTCGACAGCCGCGGTGATGTGCCGTACCTGCGCCCGACGAGCAGCGCCGAGGCGGTGCGGGCGACCGCCAGCTTCCCGCTCGACGACTACGAGTTCCGCTCGCTGGACGAGGGCGCATCGCTCCTCCCGGGCGACGACCTCTCCATGACCGGCGTCGACTGACCCCCGCGGTCACCCGCCCGTGGTCGGGCGCACCTCGCTGGTGGGGGATGATCCGGATCCGGGCACGGCGGTCGTCGGCGTCGCCGGCTCGGACGGTGCCGCGGGTTCGGTGGGCGCCGTGGGATCAGTCGGTGCGGTGGTCTCCGTTGGCGTCGCCGGTTCCTCCCCGCCGACCACCTCGGCGACTGGCACCGGCGAGACCGCGTCGACCAGCCACTCGCCCTCGACCAGCTCCAGCTCCAGCACGAAGGACAGGTTGGTGAGGCGCTGCTCGCCCTCGGGGCCGCGGGCGTCGACGTCGACGAACACCACGGCCCGGACCCGGAAGTCCTCGATGCCGGTGGTGAACACGTCGGTGACCTCGGCGCGGGTGGACACGTCGTTGTCCGCGAACAGGCTCTCGACCGAGGGCAGGCGGGCCGACTCGTACTCCTCGACGAAGTCCTCGGTCCCCATGGACAGGAGCCGCTCGCCGGCCTCGTCGACCCGGCCGCCCTCGAAGGACAGGTAGGCCGATCCGAACTCACTGGCCACGACGCGTGCCTCGGCGAGCGGGTCGGGGTCGTCGTCCCGTTGGCTCCACCCCCACGCCGTTGCCGCCGCCACGCCGGCCACGACAACGGCCAGCGCCAGC
>DATCYI010000574.1:0-30618 GCA_036570385.1 Acidimicrobiales bacterium
GCCGAGTCCTTCGTCGAGCGCTACCGCTCGCAGCTCGATCACGACGTGACCGCCACGCTCGAAGCGGTGTCGGATGCGATCATCCCGTGGGGCCTCACCGGCCTGGAGCCCTTCAGCCTCGTGCACGGCGACTACCGGCTCGACAACCTCCTCTTCCCCGCCGCGGGCGACGGGGTGGTCGCCGTCGACTGGCAGACCGCGGCGATCGGACCACCGCTGCGCGACGTCGCCTACCTGCTCGGCACCAGCCTCGAGCCCGCCGATCGACGCACCCACGAGGAGGCGATCGTCGCCGGCTACCACGCTGGGCTGGTGGCCGCCGGGGTCACCGGGTACTCCGCAGAGCGGTGCTGGGACGACTACCGCCTGGGGCTGCTGCAGGGTCCGCTCATCTCGATCATCGGCTGCATCTACGCCACCGGCGTGCGCAGCGAGGCTTCGGACGCCATGTTCCTGTCGATCGTGCGCCGCTCCTGCGCCGCCATCGCCGAGCTGGGCTCCCTCGACCTGATCCCCGCCGACATCAGCTGAGCTGGCGCCGAAGCGGTCAGGCCTTGCGAGTCGACTTCTTGGGGGCCGCCTTCTTGGCTGGGGTCTTCTTCGCCGCAGGCTTCTCGGACGGTGCCTTCTTCGCGGCTGGCTTCTTGGCGCTCTTGGCCGGCTGGGTGCCGGTCTCGCGCAGGCCGATCGCGTTGGCCCAGAGGCGGGTGACCTGGTCCACGGCGGAGTCGAAGTCGTAGGTGTCCCACTCCTCGACCAGCCAGAGCTCGGCGAAGCGCCCCACCATCGCCCCGAGCGCCACCGCCGCGATCGCGGGATCGACGTCAGGGTCGGCCTTGCCCTCGGCCTGCAGGCGGCGCAGCGACTGCTCGGCGCGATCCGCGAAGTGCTTCTGGCGGCGCATCCGGGCGTCGTTCACGAAGTCGTCGTAGCGCGACACCTCTTCGATGACGCCCATGATCTTGCCGTTCGAGCGGTAGCGCTCGAAGTAGCGCCGGTTGGCCCGCAGGATCCGCTCGTGCTCGCTCGCCGCCGGCGCGTCCTCGTCGCCGTCGGGTGTCGGCGGCGCCGTGAGGAGGTCCTCCTGCGCCTCGGCGACCTCGCGGAACACCTGCTCCTTGGAGTCGAAGTAGTGGTAGAAGCTGCCGTGCGACAGGCCGGCCCGCTCGGCGATGTCGGAGATGCGGGTCTCGAGGAAGCCGGACTCCTCGAACACCTCCTTGGCCGCGTCGATCAGCCGGGCTCGGGTGAGCGCTCCCTTGCGGGATCTCGGCATCGCGGGCGGCTGCTCGGCGGCGGCCTTGGCTGAAGGTGCTTGGGCGCGCGTTCCAGATCGAGGCACGGCGCAACACTAGGAGCCTTCTGAGCGATCCGGTCGCGGATCTCCGAGTCACGCGTCGGCGACGCTTTTCGGAGTCGATGTCGAAGTAGGTAATCTCCGCCGATGGATGCCGAGGTGAGCCTGGCCGACGCGAGCGACCAGCGCTCGAGCACCCACGTCCTGGGCGACCTCGGGTTCGTGGTGGTGCGCGGCGGTCCTCACGAGCTGGTGGGCGACGCCGCCGTGGTCCCGGAGATGCACGTGCCCGGCACCGACGTGCTGCGCACTTCGATCCTGTCCCTGTGGGCCGACGTGCTGACCGGCCTGCTGGCCGCCGACGAGGTCGGCCCGCGGGTGCCGGTCACCCTCCAGCTCGACCTCGACCTCTACGCGCCGCCGAGCGGGGTGGGCCACGTTCACGCAGTGGCGGGCCGCGTGAAGGCCGGACGGACGGTGTTCGTGGCCGCCGTCGACTTCACAGACGAGGCCGGCCGCCCGTTCGGCTCGGCCACCGGCGTGTTCGTGGTGTCGCCCGACCCGGAGGTGCGGATGCCGGAGGGCCCGAGCCCCGTCGAGGCCATGGGCGTGGCCCACGGCCGGCTGGCGGTCCCCTTCGCGGAGCGGGCCAGCTGCGAGCGTCGCGGTGGTGGCTCAGCAGCGCTGCTCCGCCGGGAGGACGGCCTCAACGCCTCGGGCACCGTCAACGGCGGGCTCCTGGCGCTGGTGGCAGAGGAGGCGGTGCTCGATGCCCGACCCGGCACCACGCTGGCGTCGCTGTCGCTCTGCTTCCTGCGGCCCGTGCGGGTCGGCCCGGCCGTGGCCACGGCGACGGTGCACGGCGACGTCGCCGAGGTGGCGGTGGTCGATGCCGGTCGTGACGACGCCCACGCCATCATGGCCACCGCTCGCACCTTCGCGGGCCGGGTGCAGCCCGCGTCGAATGGTGTCTGACACCATTCGACGCGTACGCAGACGATCAGGACGGAGACAGAGATGAGCGGTGGACTCGAAGGGCGCTCGGCGCTGGTCACGGGGGGCGGCTCGGGAATCGGCCTGGGCTGCGCCCGTCGGCTGGTGGAAGACGGCGCCACGGTCACGATCTGCGGTCGGACCGAGGCCCGCCTGCGCGACGCGGCCGAGGAGATCGGTGCCCACTGGGTGGTCGCCGACGTGACCCAGGAGGACCAGGTGCACGCCGCGGTCGAGGCGGCCACAGCCAACGGCGGCGGCCTCCACATAGCGGTCGCCAACGCCGGTGGCGGGATGACCGCCGGGCCGATCGTCATGACCGACCTCGAGGGCTGGAACGCAACGCTCGCTCTGAACCTGACCGGCACCTTCCTCACGATCAAGCACGCCGCACCCGCGATCGGGCGGTCGGGTGGCGGGGCCATCGTGGCCATGTCGTCCATCGCCGGCGCGCTCACCCACCGCAACCTCGGCGTCTACGCCATCACCAAGGCGGGTGTGGAGATGCTGGTGCGCAACGCGGCCGACGAGCTGGGCCAGTTCGGCGTGCGGGTGAACGCCATCCGCCCGGGCCTGGTGCCCACCGACGCATCGTCCGTGCTAGACGGCGACGAGGCGACCCGCCAGGACTACCTCGACCAGATGCCGCTCGGTCACACCGGTGAGACCTCCGACATCGGCGCCGCGGTGCGCTACCTGGTGGGCGACGACTCTCGCTGGGTCACCGGCCAGGTCTTCGGCGTCGACGGTGGTCACACCCTGCGCCGTGGCCCGGATCTGCACTCGGTCATCGGCCAGCACTTCGAGGGACCCCTGCGCGACCTGATGACGCCCGACGCGGGGTGAGACGCCGGTCACGTCTAATCTCGACGCTGACGTCAGGTTCAGATACGGTGCGCCCAGCTTGCAGCTGAGCGTCGCCGCACCAGGAGGACCTGACCTTGTCCCGTAAGAACCTCTCCCTCTCGTCGAGGGTGCTCGGCACGTTCCTCGTGGGTGCGCTGGCTCTGGCCGCGTGCGGCAACTCCGGTGACGACGACGTCGACGCCGCCGATGCCCCCGGCACCACCGAAGCGGCCGAGTCGGGCAGCGAGGACAGCGGCGAGGGTTCAGGCGAGTTCCAGGCGATCTCGGGCGTGCCCGGCGTGACCGACGACGAGATCAGCTTTGCCGTGCTGTCGACCGGTGAGTCGAACCCGCTCGGCTACTGCCTCCTGGCCTGCATCGAGGACGGCGTGAAGGCCTACTTCGACTGGCGCAACAGCGAAGGCGGCCTCCACGGCCGCGACCTGGTGGTGTCGAAGGTCGTCGATGACGAGCTCGGCAACAACCAGGTCAAGGCGCTGGAGCTCACGGAGGACTCGGACGTCTTCGGGGTGTTCAGCGTGCCCCTCATCGCCAGCGGCTTCGCCGACCTCGCGTCGGCGCGGGTGCCGGTGTGGACCAACGTGGTGGCCGCCTCCGAGTCGGCCGGCCAGGAGACGATCTTCCAGCTCTCGGGCACGCCGTGCATCAAGTGCCCGGCCATGAGCAACCTGTACCTGCCCAAGCAGGCAGGCGCGACCACCGTCGCGGCCATCGGCTACGGCGTGTCCCAGGCCTCGAAGGACCAGGTCGCGTCGGTGATCGCATCCGTCGAGAAGTGGGGCGACGACGCCGGCATCGAGCTCGGCTACACCAACGACGACATGCCCTACGGCCTGCCCAACGGCA
This sequence comes from Acidimicrobiales bacterium, assembly GCA_036570385.1. Lineage (GTDB taxonomy): Bacteria > Actinomycetota > Acidimicrobiia > Acidimicrobiales > VFJN01 > VFJN01. Next base: position 4,004 of record DATCYI010000574.1, read on the forward strand.
TCGGCCCCGAGGTGACCGCCATGAAGGAGGCCGGCGTCGACTACGTCATCACGGCCTTCGACCAGGGGGGTGCGCTCGCCCTCGAGCAGGAGCTCGAGCGGCAGGGCATGAGCGACGTGCTCGTCCAGCTGCCGCAGGGCTACGCCGATGCCGAGTTCGCAGCTGCCAACGCCGATCTGCTCGAGGGCGACATCCTCAGCACCTACGTCCGCCCGCTGGAGGCGAACCCCGAAGGCACCCAGATGGAGCACTACCTGCACTGGATGGAAGAGCGGGGCGCCACAGTCACCGAGTACTCCCTCCACGGCTGGGTGATGGCCGACCTCGCCTACCAGGGCATCCTCGCGGCCGGTCCGCAGTTCGACCGTGAAGCGGTGATCGAAGCGACCAACCAGTTCACCGACTACACGGGCGGCGGCATGACCGCCCCGGTCGACTACTCCCGCCAGCACAACCCGCCGACCATCGACGATCCGGTGACCAACGGTCCGGCGCAGCGCTGCTTCGGCTACGTGACGATCACCGGGGGCGAGTTCGAGCTGATCGGCGATCCCGAGAAGCCCTGGACCTGCTGGGACCAGGCCGATGGCGAGTGGCACGAGCCCACCGCCACCAACTTCGAGTGAAGCGATGAAGCGGACCTCATGATGCTCGCGGTGTCCGTGGTGACGGACGTGTTCCGGGCGGTGCTCCAAGGAGCCCCGCCCGGAACGGTCTACGCCCTCGTGGCGCTGGGCTTCGTCCTCGCCTACAAGACGTCGGGCGTGTTCAACCTGGCCTTCGGGGCCCAGGCGTACGTGTCGGCGGTCGTGTACTTCAAGACCCACGTGGAGTGGGGCTGGGGCATCGTGCCGTCGCTGCTCGTGTCGGTCGTGCTGCTGGCGCCGCTGCTCGGTCTCCTGCTCGAGTGGGCGATCTTCCGCCACCTGCGCACGGCTCCGCCGGTGGCGACGCTGGTCGTGGCCATCGGCCTGGCCCTGGCCCTGCCCAACATCGTCGACCTGGTGATGAACTTCCAGGCCCTCACCGGGCGGGCGCCGCAGGGGATCGTGCCCGACGGCAACAGCGTGTTCTACGACCCCTTCGGCGTCTACTCGTTCAGCCGCAACGAGCTCGTGGCGATGGGCGTGGCCGTCGTCGCGATGGCCTCGCTGGCCGCCCTGTTCCGCTTCTCCGCGCTGGGCACCCAGATGCGAGCCGTGGTCGAGAGCCCACGGATGACCGAGCTGAACGGCATCGCCGCCGACCGCGTGTCCGCCTTCGCCTGGGCCCTCTCGTCGCTCTTCGCCGGCCTCGCTGGCGTGCTCATCGCTCCCCGCTTCAACACCCTGGCTCCCAACGAGTTCTTCAACATCGTCGTGGTGGCCGTCGCCGCCGCGGCGGTCGGGCGACTGGTCAGCCTGCCGCGGGCGCTGGCCGGCGGCCTCGGCCTCGGCATCCTCATCGCCTTGTTCAGCACCTTCCTCCCGCGCTGGAGCGACCAGCACACGTGGCTCGCGCCGATCCAGGAGAACGTGGCGCCGGCAATCCCGTTCCTCGTGCTCTTCGGCGTGATCGTCCTGGTGCCCAGCCTGCGCCGCGAGGTCAGCGCCTCCGACCCGCTGGCGGGCGTCGACCCTCCTCCCGTCGGCACCGCCAAGGGCATCGAGGACCCGCGCCGCACGATGATCACGCGGCTGGTCGGGACCGCCGTGCTCTTCGGGCTCGCTGCCGTCGTGTTCACCCAGGCCGACGCGGTGTGGCTGTTCCTCATCACCCAGACGCTCGTCCTGTCGATCGTGTTCCTGTCGATCACGGTCGTGACCGGCCTCGGCGGCTACATCTCCCTGTGCCAGGGCGCCTTCGCGGCCATCGGCGGCTTCGCCGTGTTCCAGCTGGCCGAGCTGCGGGGCTGGCCGTCGCTCACCGCGGCGGTCGCCGGTGCGGTCATCGCCGGCATCGTCGGCGCGATCCTGGCTCTGCCCATCCGGCGCCTGAGCGGCATCTGGGTGGCCATCGCCACCCTCGCCTTCGCCTACTTCTTCGATGCCGTGATGGTGAAGTTCTCCTGGGTCGGCGGCTCGTCGGCCCAGGCCGCCACCCGCGTGCCCCGCCCGCTCATCGGTGCCTGGGACTTTGCCAGCGACAAGGCCTTCCTCGCGCTGGTGGCGGTGGTGCTCGTCGTCGTGTCGGTCGGGGTGTCGCTCCTCACCCGCAGCACGACGGGACGCCAGCTGCAGGCGATCCGGGGCAGCGAGGTGGCAGCCCAGTCGATCGGGATCTCGCCCGTCCGCACCCGCGTCGTGGTGTTCGGGATATCGGCGGCGATCGCCGGACTGGGCGGCGCGCTGCTCGCCATCCACCAGGAGAACGTGAACTACGGCAGCAACTTCTCGCCCTTCGGCGGCCTGTTCTGGCTCGTGCTGGTCGTCACGTTCGGGGCCCGCAGCACCGGCGGCGCCGTGGCAGCGGGCGCCGCGTTCTCGCTCTTCGACCGGCTCCTGCTCCAGGGCACGGCGCTCGGGTGGATCCTTCGCGATGCCGAGCGCATCCCCGAGCTCTTCCCGATCTCGCCGAAGTGGCGCTTCGTCCTCTTCGGCCTCGGTGCGCTCCAGTTCGCACGACACCCCGAGGGCGTCATCGACATGACGAAGAAGCGGTTGCTCGAGAAGCGCACGGCCAAGGCCGAGCGGGCCGGGGCCGACGACGCCGGGCGCCCGGGAGGCACGGAGGGCGACGACGCCGTCCGGCCGGTCGCGGAGGCGGCACGATGAGCACGGTGCTGCGCACCAGCGGGATCGTGAAGCGCTTCGCCGGCATCACCGCGCTCGACGACGTCTCCATCGAGGTGGAGCCCGGCGAGCGGGTGGGCCTGATCGGACCGAACGGCGCGGGCAAGACGACCTTCTTCAACTGCATCCTCGGCGTGCTCCAGACCGACGCCGGCCGGGTGGAGCTCGACGGCGACGACGTCTCGGGCCTGGCGGTGCACCAGCGGGCCCGCCGGGGCATCGGCCGCACGTTCCAGCGCATCGAGCTCTTCCCTGACTGCACGGTGCGCGACCACCTGATCGTGGCCGACCGGGTGAAGCGGCGCGACCGCCGCTTCTGGACGCGCCTCCTCGGCCCCGACGCCGCGGAGGTCGCGCGCTGCGACGAGGTGCTCGACCTGCTCGGCATCGCCGGCCTCGCCGGGGAGCCGATCGAGCGCCTGAGCCTCGGGCAGTGCCGCCTGGTCGAGGTGGGGCGGGCGCTGATGACCGGTCCGAAGCTCCTGCTGCTCGACGAGCCGTCGTCGGGCCTCGACCGCAACGAGACCGCCGCGCTGGCCGAGACGCTGCGCCGGGTCCAGGAGGAGCGGGGCTTCGCCATCCTGCTCGTGGAGCACGACATCGAGCTGGTGTCGTCGTTCACGACGCGCTCCTACCTGCTCGACTTCGGCCGCCTGCTCCTCAGCGGCAGTACCGCCGAGGTCATGGCCAGCGACGAGATGCGCCACGCCTACCTCGGTGAGGTGTCGGCATGAGCGCCCCGGTGCTCGAGCTGCGCGGCGTCGACGCGGCCTACGCGGTGTTCCGGTCGCTGTTCGACGTGTCCCTCGCGATCGCGCCGGGCGAGGCGGTGGCCCTGGTCGGGCCCAACGGAGCAGGCAAGACGACGGTGGCCCGCGTCGCCTCCGGGCTCGTGGCCCCGACCAACGGGTCGGTGCTCGTCGACGGGGTCGACATGGCCGGCCGCCCGACCTACGCCTTCGCCCGCGGCGGCGTGGCCCACGCGCCCGAGGGGCGCTCGGTGTTCGCGACGCTCAGCGTGGAGGAGAACCTCTCGCTGTCGATCCGGCGCGTCCGCGGCCGCAAGGGCCTCGCGTCCGGGCTCGACGAGGCGTACGACCTGTTCCCGGTGCTGCGCGAGCGGCGCGGCCAGCTGGCCGGCACGCTCTCCGGCGGCGAGCAGCGGATGCTCGCTCTCGCCCGCGTGCTGGTGGACGCGCCGAAGCTGCTGGTCGCCGACGAGCTGTCGCTCGGCCTCGCGCCGAAGATCGTCGACCAGACCTACGCGCTGCTGGCCCGCCTGCGCGACGCCGGCACCTCGTTGCTGGTGATCGAGCAGCACGTGTCGCACGCGCTGGCGCTCTGCGACCGCGTGGTGATCCTCGATCACGGCGCGGTGACCTGGAGCGGCGCCACCGCCGACGCCGGCGACCGGGTGCGGGCCTACCTGCAGGTCGCCGAGCCGGCCTGATCGTGCCCGTAGTGACCGGGTGTGACACAGATGTTAGTTTGAGTGCGCTCGCCGGCGGACCACACCTGTCGTCGACGACGAAGTCGAAGCAACTACCACTAGGGGGAACCAGATGACGGCCATCCTGCAGGGCGTCCGCATCCTCGAGGTCGCCGAGCACACCTTCGTACCGGCGGCTTCAGCGCTGCTGTCCGACTGGGGTGCCGACGTCATCAAGATCGAGCACGTCGAGCGCGGTGACGCCATGCGTGGCCTCGCCTCCACCGGCGTGATGAACATCGGTGGCGACGTGCACGCGCTGCTCGAGCACTCCAACCGGGGCAAGCGCAGCCTCGGTCTCGACCTCACCACCCCTGAGGGCCTCGACGTGCTCCACAAGATCGCGGCCACCGCCGACGTGTTCCTCACCAACAAGCTCCCGTCGGTGCGCACCAAGCTGAACATCTCGGTGGAGCAGATCCGCGAGCACAACCCCAACATCATCTACGTGCGCGGCACGGGCCAGGGCGAGCGCGGTCCGGACGCCGACAAGGGCTCCTACGACTCGCTGGCCTTCTGGGCCCGCGCCGGCATCGCGCTCGGCTGCAACCGGCCCGAGTACGACGAGGCCCCGCCGCCCCCCAGCCCCGGCTTCGGCGACTCGCTCGGCGCCATGACCATCGCCGGCGGGATCATGGGCGCGCTCTTCCACCGCGAGAAGACGGGCACAGCCACCACGGTCGACGTGTCGCTGCTCAGCACCGGGCTGTGGGCCATGGGCCAGGCGATCGCGCTGTCCGACCTGCTCGGCATGCCTTGGGGCGTGCCGAAGGGCGACAACCCGACCGGCAACCCCCTCGTCAACGTCTACAAGACGAGCGACGACCGCTTCGTGTCGCTCACCTGCCTCCAGGGCGGGAAGTACTGGCCCGAGTTCTGCGAGCTGGCCGGCCGCCCCGAGCTGGCCACCGACGAGCGCTTCGCCGACCACGCCACGCTGATCGCCAACGGCAAGGAGGCGCGCGACATCCTCGCCGAGGAGTTCGCGGCCGCCAGCCTCGAGGAGTGGCGAGCCCGCCTCGAGACCTTCACCGGCCAGTGGGCCGTCGTGCAGAACTCCATCGAGGCGGCCGTCGACCCCCAGACGGTGGCCAACGGCTACATGCAGGAGCTCGAGACCGCATCGGGCACGAGCTTCCGCCTGGTGGCCGCGCCCGTGCAGTACGACGAGCAGCCCGCCCAGCCCGGCCGGGCACCGGAGTTCAACGAGCACGGCGACGAGGTGCTCAGCGAGATCGGCCTCGACATGGACGCCATCATCGACCTCCGCATCCGCGGCGTGGTCGCCTGAGCTGAGCCTCAGCCCGCGCCCGAGCTACTACGAGAACGCCTAAGAGGAGAACGCCATGCAGATGGACGACATGATCCTGGTCAGCATCGACGACCACATGATCGAACCGCCGGACATGTACGAGAACCACGTGCCCGCGAAGTGGAAGGACAAGGCCCCCAAGGTCGTCCGCAACGAGAACGGCGTCGACGAGTGGGAGTTCCAGGGTCAGAAGACCTCCACCCCCTTCGGCATGGCGGCCACCGTCGGCTGGCCTCGTGAGGAGTGGGGCTTCAACCCCGGCTCCTACTCGGAGCTGCGCCCGGGCTGCTTCGACGTGCACGCCCGCATCGACGACATGAACGCCAACGGGATCCTCGCGTCGATGAACTTCCCGACCATGGCCGGCTTCAACGCCCGCACCTTCACGGAGTCGAGCGACAAGGAGATCGCGCTCGTCATGCTCCAGGGGTACAACGACTGGGCGATCGACGAGTGGGCCGGCAGCTACCCCGGCCGCTTCATCCCGCTCGGCATCGTCCCGATGTGGGACGTCGACCTCGCCGTGGCCGAGATCCGACGCCTCGGCAAGAAGGGCTGCCGCTCGATCAGCTTCCTCGAGACGCCTCACGTCCAGGGGTTCCCGAGCTTCCTGTCTGGCCACTGGGACCCGATGTTCCAGGCCCTGTGCGACGAGAACATGGTGCTGTCGCTGCACATCGGCGGTGGCTTCGAGGTGATCCGCCGCCCGGAGGAGGCGCCCATCGATCACCTGATGGTGCTGGCCTGCCAGATCAGCGCGATCACCGCGCAGGACCTGCTCTTCGGCCCCACGCTGCGGAAGTTCCCCGAGCTCAAGGTCGCACTGTCCGAGGGCGGGATCGGCTGGATCCCCTTCTACTTCGACCGCATCGACCGCCACTTCCAGAACCAGGCATGGCTCCACGGCGACGACGACTTCGGCGGCAAGCTGCCCTCCGAGGTCTTCCGCGACCACATCCTGGCCTGCTACATCACCGACCCGTCGGGGCTCCTGCTGCGCGACCGCATCGGCATCGACAACATCGCTTGGGAGTGCGACTACCCGCACACCGACACCACGTGGCCCGAGTCGCCCGAGTTCGCCTGGCGCGAGCTCCAGGAGGCCGGGTGCAAGCCCGTGGAGATCGACAAGATCACCTTCGAGAACGCCTGCCGCTTCTTCGACTGGGATCCGTTCAAGCACACGAAGCGCGAGGACGCCAGCGTCGGCGCGCTGCGCAGCCTGGCCAAGGACGTCGACACCACGCGCATGCCCAAGGCCGAGTGGAAGGCCCGCAACGAGGCGGCCGGGATCGGTGTCACGTCGTGAGCGACTACCAGTTCGTCACCTACGAGGTCCTCTCCGAGGGCCGCGTGGCCCGCATCATGCTGAACCGGCCGGAGGCCCGCAACGCGCAGAACCGCGGGATGCTCGTCGAGCTGAACGACGCGTTCCTGAAGGCCGAGGCCGACGACGAGATCCGCGTCGTCATCCTCGGCGGCACCGGCTCGATGTTCTCCTCCGGGCACGACATGGGCTCGCAGGTCTCCGTCGAGGAGATGGCGACCCACCAGTCGTGGCAGGAGAACGGAGGCACCCGCGAGGGGGCCGAGCGCTTGATGCTCCAGGAGTGGCACCACTTCTTCGAGAACACCCGGCGCTGGCGCAACCTGCGCAAGATCACCATCGCTCAGGTGCACGGCCCCGTGTTCTCGGCCGGGCTCATGCTGATGTGGGCCTGCGACCTGATCGTCGCCGCTGAGGAGACCACCTTCGCCGACGTGGTCGGCACCCGCCTCGGCATGTGCGGCATGGAGTACTTCGCGCACCCGTGGGAGTTCGGGCCCCGCAAGACCAAGGAGCTCATGCTCACCGGCGACTCGATCTCGGTGGACGAGGCGCACCAGCTCGGCATGGTGTCGAAGATCTTCCCGCTCGACGATCTCGCCGACCGCACCGTCGAGCTGGCCGAGCGGATCTGCCAGGTGCCCACGATGGCGGCCCTGATGATCAAGGAGTCGGTCAACCAGACCGTCGACAACATGGGCTTCTACAACTCGCTCAACGCCTGCTTCACCCTCCACGAGCTCAACCACTCGCACTGGGCGCAGGTCCACGACAACCGCTACCCCATCGCGCTCGAGGAGGACGGCATCCAGAGCTGGAAGACGGCGCCGCCCGTCGTGCCGTCGGTGAAGGACCAGGTGCGCGCCGAGCGCACCTGACCGTGGCGGGCCGCCGGCGTCAGCCGGGGGTCAACAGGCCGTGCAGCACCAGGTGGGCGGTGGCGTCGAGCTCCGCCTCGCTGCGGGGGCGGGACCCGAACCCCTCGACCATCGCGAGCATGACGACAGCGTCGGCGTCGACGTCGCCGTAGGCCCGGCTCGCGAGGCTCGCGGCCATCTGCCTTCGGCCCCAGTCGAACGCCCCCGGTCCGCTGGACTGCAGCAGGTCGTCGGTGCGGCCCGCGTCGGTCCAGACCCGCATCATGGCGCCGTGCTGGCTGCTGACCTCAGCGAAGCCCTGGAGCCAGCGTCGGAGGTCGGCCGGCGCCACCTCGCCGCCGGCGGAGGTCAGCTCGGACACCCTGGTGACGGCCCCTGTCATGTCCCGCAGGGCCCTGGTGGCCACGATGCGCACGAACTCGTGGACGTTCTCGAAGTACCTGTAGAACGCCCCGCGGGAGAGCCCGGCGGCGGCGACCAGGTCCTCGACCCTGGTGCCGCGGTACCCGCGCTCGGCGATCACGTCCTCGCCGACGGCGAGCAGCGATGCCAGCGCCCGGCGACCGGGCTGTGCGGCTTCGGCGTCGAGCGCGGCGACCCGGCGGAACATCTCGGTGAGGCTGTCGCTGATCTCGAGCTCCGGGGCGGGTCGGTAGCCGTGGGAGCGCGCGTTGACGTCGGACACGATGCCGAAGAGGGCCCGGTGGATGACATCGGTGACGGCGTCCTCCACCCGTTCCCGGCTGTAGTCGTCGGGGGCGGCCGAGCGCAGCAGCGACGCCACGTCGAGCGTGCGAGCGAGGGTGGTGAACACCACGTGGGCCAGAGGCTGGCGGAGGGCAGGGCGCACGATCGTGCCCTGCAGCTTCGACAGGAGCAGCTCGCTGTGGTGGGCGGCCACCCGCGCTGACCCGCCGGCGAGCGCCTCATCGGTGCCGGCGGCGGCGTCGAAGCTGCGGTAGAGCGGCTCGTAGCTCGCGTGGATCGACGCGTGGCGCTCCACCCACGCCCGCAGCGACGACCAGCCCTCGGCGTCGGCGGTGACGGTGGCCATCCCCTCGAACGACGCCTCCAGCTGGCGGGCGACCTCGCCGGCCAGGTGCCGGAACACCTCGTCCTTGCCGCTGAAGTACTGGTAGAAGGCGACCCGCGAGCACTCGGCGTCCTGGGCGATGCGCTCCACCGTCGTCGCCTCGTAGCCGACCTCCGCGAACGCCCGCAGGGCCCCCTCGAGGATGCGCTGCTGCGTGCGCAGCCCACGCGCCCCGACCACGGGGTTCTCCGAGAACGGAGCCCGGCGGGGGATGGGGGCACCAGGCACCGGCTCGGGCTGGGCGTCGGGGGCGCGAGAGGTCATGAGTGACGCGAACGTTAGGCCACGGGTGGTGCCTGCCGTACGCTCGGAGGTAGTCGCCGACACCTTTTCGATACCGGTGTCAATATCGATAAGGTGCGGTGCGCATGGCACCGCAGCCCCACCGCAGCCAGAGGACACCGATGACGACAGACGCGTGGATCTTCGACTTCGACAACCACTACTACGAGGCGCCTGACGCGTTCACCCGTCACCAGGACCGCTCGCTGCGCTACCGGGGCGTGCGCTGGGCCGACATCGATGGCCGGCGGCGGCTGCTCGTCGGCGGCACAGTCAACTCCTACATCGCCAACCCCACCTTTGACCCGGTGGCGAAGCCCGGCTCTCTGTTCGATTGGTACCGGGGCAACCCCAAGCAGCAGCAGATCACCGAGGCCTTCGGCGAGCTCGAGCCCCTCCGTCCCGAGTACCAGGACCGCGAGGTCCGCCTGAAGGTGATGGAGGAGCAGGGCCTGGCGGGGATGCTCCTCTTCCCGACCCAGGGCGTAGGCGTGGAGCACGCCCTGCGCGACGACCCCGAGGCCTGCCACTCCGTGATGCACGGCTTCAACCGCTGGCTCGACGAGGACTGGGGCTACCGCTTCGAGGACAAGATGTACGCCGTCCCGTACATCCCGCTGCTCGACCCGGTCGCCGCGGCCGAGGAGCTGCAGGTGGTGCTCGACGCCGGTGCCGTGGCGGTCAACGTCCGCAACGCCCCGGTGCCCGTGCCCGGCGGGCACCGCTCGCCGTTCGAGCCGACCTACGACGCGTTCTGGGGCCTGGCCGCCGAAGCCGGTGTCGTCGTGGCCACCCATGCCGGACTCGATGGGTACGACTCGCTGGTGCAGATGTGGGAGCCGGGCTCGGCGGAGACGTCGCTGTTCCGGTCCCCGCTGCGCGGCGTGGTCACGAAGGGCCGGGCGGTGAGCGACTTCTACGCCGCCGCCGTGTGCCACAAGGTGTTCGAGCGCTTCCCCGAGCTGCGCCTGGCCAGCGTGGAGAACGGTGCGTCGTGGGTACCCGAGCTGCTCCACCGGCTCGACGACGCCGCCAACCGCAACCCCGGCTACTTCGCCCAGCACCCGCGCGAGGCGTTCAACCAGCACGTGTGGGTCACCCCGTTCTGGGAGGACGACGTGCCGTCCCTCCTCGGCGAGGTCGGCGCCGAGCGCCTGCTGCTCGGCTCGGATTGGCCCCACGCCGAGGGGACCGTGCAACCGGTCGACTTCCTCACCGACACGCTCGCCGGCCTGCCCGACGACGTGCTCCGGCGCATCGGCCGGGAGAACGCCCTCGACGTGCTGCGCATCTGGTGACCGGGCCCGACGTCGACGGCGTCGTCGACACGATGGTCGGGTTCCCGACCGACCCCGACCAGATGTACGCGGTCATGCGGCGCGAGCTCCTGCGCGACTCGGAGTCGCAGACCATGGCCATGCCCGCTGAGTACATGTTCCACGACGTGCCGGAGAAGGAGATCGACCGCCAGGCCGATCCCGTTGCCATCACGATCGCGGCGATGGACCAGCACGGGATCGGCGTCGGGCTGGTCAGCGTGTCCGCCGCCCCCGAGGTGGCGGCGCGCGCGCTGCGCGACCACCCCGACCGCTTCGTCGCCTCCGCGACCGCCGACCCGAACCGGGGCATGGAAGGCGTGCGGGACCTCGTCCGGCTCCACGAGGAGCACGGGCTGCGGGCGGTGTCGCTGTTCCCCCACGGGGTGTCCCCGCAGGTGCCGATCGACGCGCCCCGGATGTATCCGATCTACGCCAAGTGCGTGGAGCTCGGCCTGCCGGTGTTCATCACGGTGGGGATCGCGGGGCCCCGGGTCCCGTCGATGTGCCAGAAGGTCGAGCTGCTCGACCAGGTCCTCTACGACTTCCCGGACCTGGTGGTGGTGATGCGCCACGGCGCGGAGCCCTGGGTCGACCTCGCCGTGAAGCTGATGATCAAGTGGCCCAACCTCCACTACTCCACCTCGGCGTTCGCGCCCCGCTACTACCCGCAGGCGATCGTCGACTACGCGAACACCCGCGGTGCTGACAAGGTGATCTACGGCGGCTACTTCCCGATGGGGCTGTCGCTCCAGCGGATCCGAGCCGAGCTGCCCGACGTCGGCTTCAAGGACCACGTGTGGCCGAGCTTCCTGCGCGACAACGCGCGCCGGGTGCTCGGCCTCGCCTCGTGACCCCGAGCGACGAGGACCGGGACGGCTTCCGGGCCCGGGTGCGGGCGTGGCTCGACGAGCACGCCCCGGCCAAGGGCTCGCCCGACGACTTCTCGAACGTCCACGTGGTCAGCGCCTCGACGATCGAGGAGTACGAGGCGGGGGAGCGGCGCGCCCTCGAGGTGACGCGTGCTTGGCAGCGCAAGCTGCACGAGGCCGGCTTCGCCGGACGGTCGTGGCCGGTCGAGTACGGAGGCCACGGTGCGCCGGCCTGGCAGGACGACGTGATCGCTGAGGAGCAGGCCCGCTACGGCGTGTCGACCAAGCTCTTCGCCGTCGCCCTCGACATGCTGCCGCCGGTCCTGTTCGCCCACGGCACCCACGAGCAGCGGGCCGCCCACCTGCCCGCTGTGGCTGCCGGTGCGGAAGGCTGGTGCCAGCTGCTGAGCGAGCCCGATGCCGGCTCCGACCTCGGCAACGTGAAGACGACCGCCACCGCAGTAGACGGCGGCTGGTCGGTGTCGGGCCAGAAGGTGTGGACCTCGGGAGCGGGGGCCAGCGCGTGGGCGCTGCTGATCGCCCGCAGCGAGCGAGACGTGCCGGGTCGTGACGGCTTGTCCTGCTTCGCGATGGCGATGTACCAGCCCGGCGTGACCGTCCGCCCGCTTCGCCAGCTCTCCGGCGCCTACCACTTCAACGAGGTCTTCCTCGACGACGCGTTCGTCTCCACGGCCGGCCTCACCGGCGAGCTCGGCGGCGGCATGGCGGTGCTGCGCACGATGCTGGCCAGCGAGCGGGCATCGATCGGTGGCGGCACCAGCGCCCGGGGCGCCGGCGCCCTGGTGGCTCTGGTCCGCGAGGTGGGCCGCAGCGACGACCCGGTGGTGCGCCAGCAGGTCGTGTCCGCGGTCGTGCGCGAGCGGATGCTCGACCTGGTCCAGGCCCGAGCCGCGGCCACCGGAGCGGTGCCGGCGGCAGGGTCGGTCTGCAAGCTGCTCTACAGCGAGCACGCTCGCATCACCGCGAGCGCGGCGCTGGAGGTGCTCGGCTCCCGCGGCGTGCTGCACGGCGACCCGGTCAGCGCGCCGTGGCTCGACCGCTTCCTCTTCGCGCCGGGTCTGCGCCTCGGCGGCGGCACCGACGAGATCCAGCGCAACACCATCGCCGAGCGCGGCCTGGGCCTCCCCCGCGAACCCAAGCCCCGCCCCTGACCCCGCGCCCTCGTCGCGAGCATCCTTCCCAACCTGCGGCCCAAACCCGCGGAAAACCGCGAGGAATGGCCGCAGGTTCGCCGGCTCTTTCCAACCTGCGGCCCAAACCCGCGGGAAACCGCGAGGAATGGCCGCAGGTTCGCCGGAGGTTCGCGTTCGGCTGAACCCGTTCAGCTGTTGGTGGGGCCGCGGGGGACGTCGCGGAAGGGGATCTCGCGGTCGAGGGCGCGCTCGCGGGGCATTCCCAGGACGCGCTCGCTCACCACGTTGCGGGCCATCTCGGTGGTTCCGCCGCCGATGCAGCTCACCTGGCGCATGAGGAAGTCGCTGCCCAGGCCGCCGGCGGCGCCGTCGTCGTCCGACCAGGCCGCGCCGGCCGCGCCGGCGAGGTCGTAGCCGATGTTGATGCGCCGGGCGGTGGTGACGCCGCCGAAGAGCCGGGCGACCGCCGACGACTGGTCGGACATCTTGCCGCTCATGATCCCCTGGCCGACCCGCCGCCCGAGGGCGGCGACGACCGTCTGGAGCATGCGGTCCTCGCCGACGAGGTCGCGGGCCACGGGGTCGTCGATGCGGCCGGCGGCCCGGGCGATCTCGATGGCCGAGGTGCCGCGCCCGCCGTGGAGCTGGCTCTCGGTCGGCATCGTCACGTACGGCGAGTTGAGGAGCATCCGCTCGTGGAACATCCAGCGGGTGCCGACGGTCCAGCCGTCGTCGACCTCGCCGATGCGGTCGGTGTCGGGCACCCGCACGTCGGAGAGGAACTCCTGGCAGAACTCCTTGTTGCCGTTGAGCATCTCGATCCGGTGCATCTCGATGCCGGTCTGGCGGATCGGGAGCATGAACACGGTGAGGCCGCGGTGCTTGGGGACGTCCCAGTTGGTGCGGGCCAGGCACAGCCCCCAGTCGGACCACCAGGCGCCGGTGGTCCAGACCTTCGAGCCGTTGAGCACCCACTCGTCGCCGTCGCGCACCGCGGTGGTGAGCGCGCCGGCCACGTCGGAGCCGCCGCTCGGCTCCGAGAGCAGCTGCATCCAGATCTCCTCGCCCTTCAAGATGGCGGGGATGTGGCGCTTCTTCTGCTCCTCGGTGCCGAAGTCGAGCAGCACGGCGGCGCACGGCGTGAAGGTCGGCGCCTGGAGGCGCGACGGGTACTCGTAGCCGTTCAGCTCCTCGTTGAGCACCCGCTGGTGCGCAGGCGTGAGCCCCTGGCCGCCGTACTCGCGCGGCATGCAGATGCCGGCCAGGCCGGCGTCGAACAGCATCCGCTGCACCTCGCGCTCGCGCGCCGCGATGGCGAGCTCCTCCTCGTCGCTGCGATCGGCCCGCAACGAGGCGATCACCGCACCGACCGGCTTGAGGTTCTCACGGACGAAGGCCCGGGTCCGCTGGCGGAAGCTCTCCACGTCTTCCATCTGGTCGTCGCTCACGCTGCTGCTTCTCCGTGCTCGATCAGGCTGGTGATGCGCTGCTTGTGCTCCGCCGGCGTGCCGTAGAGCGCGGTGTTCACCGTGTGGCGACGCAGGTAGAGGTGCAGGTCGTGCTCGAAGGTGACGCCGATTCCGCCGTGGAGCTGCACGCAGTCGTGGATGAGCTCCGAGCCGAACTGGCCGACGAAGGCCTTGGCCGCGCTCGCCAGCTCGGCGGCCTCGGGGGCCCCGGCGGCGACAGCCGCAGCGGCCTCGTCGCTCACTGCGTGAGCGCCCTCGAGCCACGACTTCATGTCGGCGAAGCGGTGCTTCAGCGCCTGGTACGAGGCGAGCGGACGACCGAAGGAGTAGCGGTCGAAGGCCCACTCGACGGTCATGTCGAAGGCCTTCTGCATCGTGCCGACCGACTCGGCGCAGGCCAGCACGAGCGCGATCTGCAGCTGGCGCTCCACCTGGGCGCCGGCGCCGCCGACCTCGCCCAGCACCGAGCTGGCCGGCACCCGCACGTCGTCGAAGGTGACGGTGGAGAACCGGCGGGTCAGGTCGACGGTGGTCATCGGGCTGAGCGTGACGCCGGCGGTCTCGCGGGGGACCAGCACCTGGGTGAGGCCGTCACCCGTGCGACCGGTGACGAGGAGGTGATCGGCGTCGGCCGCCGACTCGACGGGGCGCTTCACGCCGTTCAGCACGACGTCGTCGCCGTCGGCGCGCACGTCGAGGGTCACCCTGCCCAGCCGATCGTTCGGCTGCGGCTCGGCGCTGCACCAGGTGGCGATCGAGGTGCCGGCGAGGATCCCGCCGATCAGCTCGTCCCACGCGCCGGCGCCCACGTCGCTCAGCGCCGCGGCCACGATGTTGGTCGGGGTGAGGGGGCCCGGGGCGGCGTGCGTTCCGAACTCGTGGGCGACGAGGGTGAGGTCGACGAGGCCGTGGCCGCTGATGCTGCCGCCGCCGTGCTCCTCACCGACCAGCAGGGAGGTCCAGCCGAGCTCCGCGCCACGGGTCCAGTAGGAGCGGTCGTAGCCGCCGGGGTCGTCGCGCAGCCGGCGCAGCTCGGCGACCGGCACCAGCTCGGCGAGGAACCGGCCCGACGTCGCTTGGAAGAACTCCTGATCTGAGCTGGGTTCTAGCAGCACGCGATCCGCCTCCGTCTCTGTGTGGCGACGGCAACGTACCGCCGAAAGTTGGTCTCAGTCCAAATGTTGCGCGGGCGCTCAGGCGCCGGGCGCGGCGGCGGGGAGCACGTCGTCGACGACCCGGCGCAGGTACGTCCAGGCGAGGTCCGGGTCGAGCCCGCCGCAGAGCGGTTGCAGGCCCAGCGCTCCGAACTTGTGGATCAGGCCGACGGCCTCGTCGGTGGTGACGACCCGGTGCGAGCCGTTGGCGGCGCGCAGCTCCTCGACCGACTTGGCGCTGTCGAGCGACACCGTCTTCGCCGCGAGCCCGGCCGCCTCGTTCCACGCGTAGTACGGCATCGCGTCGGCGAGCAGCGCTGATCCCACGTCGCTCCAGCCCTGCTCGAGGTCGTCGTGGACGAACACCGAGTTGGGGGAGTCGGCAGGCGGGAGATAGCAGAAGAACGGCTCCGTGCCGGCGTCCTTGCAGGCCTGCTCGTAGGCCGGCGCGAGCGTGGCGTCGAAGCTCTGGGACAGGAAGCCGAGCCCGAACCGGGCGGCGCGCTGAGCGGCCTTCGGAGTGGTGCCGCCCCAGGTGACCATCGGCCCGCCGGCGGTGAAGGGGGCCGGCGTGACCCGCACCGCGGCGTCGCCTGATGACGCGGCGCGCAGGTGCTGCAGCAGGATCTCGAGCTTTTCGTCGGCGATGGCGCCTCGCCGGCGGTACTCCACGCCGTGGAGCTCGTACTCGTCGGGCCGGTACCCGATGCCCAGCGTGAAGATCGCACGCCCTCGGCTGATGTGGTCGAGGACGATCATCTCCTCGGCCAACCGCACAGGGTCGTAGAGCGGGAGCAGGGCGGCGGCGATCGCGATCGGGGTGCGCTTGGTCACCGCGGCGATGGCCGAGGCCATGACGATCGGTGACGGGAGGAAGCCGTCGTCAGACGCGTGGTGCTCCGACACGGCGATGCCCTGGCACTCACCCTGCCCGTCGACGTAGGCCGCCATCTCGATGGCCGTCTCGTAGAGCCGCGCGACCTCCTCGGGCGAGCGCCCCGGAGCCCGCATGTCGAACCTGAGCCTGTACACCGCGCCCCCCTGGACCCTCGCGTGCCGGTGCGACGCACGCTACCAGTCGAGTCGGCAGTTCTTGACGTCGATGTCGAAGTCGTCAGATGGCTCGATGGGCCAGACCGTGGCGTTGGTGCGGAAGTGCTCAAATCGCCCTGATGCGTGCCGACAAGGGCATTGTGTGCGATGTGACCCAACCGAACTCTCCGGCGCCCGCTCGGCGCGGTCTGGCGCGGCTCGCCGCGGCGGCGCTCGTCGTCGTGGGCCTGGTGGGGAGCATCGCCGCGGCCGGTGCATGGCGTTCGTCGGTCGAGGAGCGGGCCCAGCAGAGCATGGAGGTCACGGTCGGTGCCGCTTCGGCGGCGGTCGCCAGCAACGTCGCGCGCAGCGTCGATCTCCTCGAACAGCTCCGCGCCCTCGTGGTCGCGACGCCTGACATCACCAACACGGAGTTCGCCCGCTACTGGGACGAGGCCGCGATCGAGGAGCGGTTCCCCGGCGTCCTCGGGTTCGTGCGTGTCGATCGCGTCTCCGCGTCCGAGGCGGACGAGTTCCTCGAGGCGGCCGCCGCCGATCCGATCAACGGGCTCGACCCGTCCGATGACCTCGCCGTGTTCCCGGCCGGTTCGCGCGAGGAGTACTGCCTGCAGCGCGTCGGCTTGTTCGGGATCCGCCAGGTGGAGGACTTCGAGATCCCGGCTGGGCTCGACTTCTGCGCGGTGGACCTCGGCCCCGGTCTGGTCTCCGAGATCCCATCCGCTCTAGAGGCGTCCACCGCCAGCGGGGAGCTGGTCACGTTCCGCTTCGATCCCCTCGAGGAGCTCTTCATAGTGGTGCTGCCGCTCTACGAGGGCGGGGAGATGCCGTCGACCGAGGCCCAGCGTCGAGCAGCATCAAAGGGCTGGGTGGTGAGCACGCTGGATCCCGACGCGCTCACCGCAGGAGCTGAGCTCCAGTCGGGTCTGGCCATCGAGGTGCGGCATCGCGACGAGCTCGGCGACGAGGTGATCGTGCCCCGGGCCGGGCCGGCGCCGACCGGGGACGATCTGGTGACGTCGGTCGACACGCAGGACGGCTGGACGATCGAGGTGGTCGGTGATCCATCCCCGGCGGGCCTGAGCCCGGGTGAGCAGGGCCTCGTCGTGCTCGCCGTCGGCGTGCTGCTGACGATGGGTGGCGCGGCGTACATCTGGCTGCTCAGCGGCGCCCGCGACCGGGCGCTGCAGCTCGTGGCCGAGCGCACCGCCGAGCTCGCCCACCAGGCGCTCCACGACGAGCTCACCGGCCTGCCGAACCGGGCCTTGATCCGCGACCGAGCTCAGCAGCTGCTCGGTCGAGCCGAGCGCGACGGCGCCTCGGTGGCCGCCATGTTCCTCGACCTCGACGACTTCAAGTCGATCAACGACACCCTCGGCCACGGCGTCGGCGACGAGCTGCTGGTGGCCGTCGCGCGGCGCTTCGAGGGCGCGCTGCGGGGGATCGACACGGTCGGTCGCCTCGGCGGCGACGAGTTCGTGATCCTGGTCGAGAGCCACCCGCCGGAGGCCGGTCCGCAGGCGGTGGCACAGCGCCTGCTCGACCTGTTCGCCGAGCCGTTCGAGCTCGCTGGCGAGAGCCACCGGATCTCCGCCAGCGTGGGCGTCGCCATCGGCTCCCGCTCAGACGTCGACGAGTGGCTCCGCGATGCCGACATCGCGCTCTACGAGGCCAAGGCTCGAGGCAAGGCCCGCTACGCCGTCTTCCATCCTGCGATGCGTCCGCCCGCCAGCGCGGCCGGGGACGAGCTCAGCTGACCGAGATGGCTCGGTTGGGGCAGCGCTTGACCGCTGTGAGCACTGCCTCCTCCAGCTCGGGCGGCACCTCCGGCGTCACGACCTCGGCGTAGCCGTCGTCGGAGAGCACGAAGACGCCGGGGGCGATGGAGCAGCACACGCCGTGCCCGCCGCAGAGGTCGTCGTCGACGGAGACGATCATGCGGTCTTCGCCTCGACCGGGGTGAGCTCGAGGTGCAGGTGGGTGAGCCCGCGGAGGATGAAGGTGGGGACGTAGCGGTAGCGGCGGGCTCCGGCGGGGCCGTGCTCGGCCTCGGAGATGCGGATGTCGGAGGTGCGATCGAGGATCCGCTCGAGGCTGACGCGGGCCTCGGCGCGAGCCAGCGGAGCCCCGGGGCAGGTGTGCGGACCCCGGCCGAACGACACGTGCTGGCGGGCGTTGGCGCGGTCGATCTTGAACTCGGCCGGGTCCTCGAAGTGGCGGGGGTCGCGGTTGGCCGCAGCGTTGACGAGCATCACCGTGGTGCCCGCCGGGAGGTCGACGTCGCCCACCCTGACCGGCACCTTGGAGAGCCGGAAGTCGCCCTTGATCGGGCTCTCGTAGCGCAGCGTCTCCTCGATGAAGCCAGGGATGAGGGTGCGGTCGGCGCGCAGCTGGCGCTGCAGCTCGGCGTCCTCGCCGATCATCATCAGCGCGTTGCTGAGCAGCCGGACAGTGGTCTCCTGGCCGGCCGCGAAGAGGTTGGCCGCCACCCGGACGACGTCGATCACCTCGGGCGTCGATCCGTCGGGGAAGGTGGCGCAGGCGAGCCCCGTGAGGACGTCGTCCTGCGGCGAGCTCCGGCGGTCCTCCACGTAGGCGGTGAACTGCTCGTAGAGGTACTCGAGCGGCGTCTTGGCCAGGTTGTCGTCACCGGTGCTGCCGATGCCGCCGGTGCGGTGCTTCAGCAGCGCCTCCGCGAACTTCGGGTGATCCTCGCGCGGCACGCCGAGCAGGTCGGCGATCACGAGCATGGCGAACGGGCTGGCGTAGCCGCTGATGTACTCGCAGCCGTCCCCGCTGAAGAGCAGGTCGAGCTGGTGGTCGGCGAGCTCCCACATGAACGCCTCGTTCTCCTTGAGGCGCTTCGGGGTGATCAGCCGCATGAGCAGGGCGCGGTGATCGGTGTGCATGGGGGGATCGAAGGTGGGGAGCTGGTCGCTCATCGGCAGCTCGTCGCGGTGCTTCGCGATCAGCTCGGTGATGTCGTCGCCCTCGATGGGCACCGGGAAGCCGGGGAACGGGCCGGTCACCGCGGTGCAGGACGAGAAGCGCTCGGTGTCGTTGTAGACCGCGACGGCTTCGTCGTACCCGGTGATCATCACCACGTCGTGGTGGTCCTCGCGCTGCACCGGGCCCTTGGCCCGGAGGTGCTCGAAGTAGGCGTACGGGTCGACCAGGAGCTCGTTGCTCCGGAAGAAGTCGATGGCATCGAAGTCGGCCACGTGGTCCCGTCCCCCCGAGCACCACAGGTGGGTGCCGTCGTCAGTCGATCGGATATTCCGTTGCACACACTAGAGAACGAGGTTTCCGGCGTCGACCCCTCGGCTCCTCACCAGGGCGATGCGCCGGTCCAGAGCGCGGCGACCACGCCACCGTCGACCAGGACGTCGGTCCCGGTGAGGAAGCTGGCCTCGTCGGAGAGCAGGAACGCGGCGACCGCGGCCAGCTCCTCCGAGCGGCCCTCACGCCCGAGCGCGGACATCTCGACGAGCTGCTGCATCACAGCGTGGGTCTCCGCCTCCTGGCGCCCTTGCGGCGTGTCGATGATCCCGGGCGAGATCGAGCAGATGCGGGCGCCGACCGGGCCGAGTCGCATCGCCTCCTGGCGCACGAACCGCTGCACGCCGCGCTTCGCCCAGGAGTAGGCGATGCCCGGGTCTTCGACCTGGCTGCCGAGGGTGGCGTGAAGGCGGTCGAGGAAGGCGTCGGCCAGCGGGTCGTCGAGCACCGCATCGGCGGCCTCGTCGGGCCCGTTGTTCATCGTGCCGGCCATCGAAGCGAAGCAGACCGTCGCCGTGCCGTCGGTGGCGAGCGGGCGGAGCGCATCGGCGAGCCGGGCGGTGCCGATCAGGTCGACGGTGAAGATCCGCCGCCAGTCGGCCATCGTCGGCGAGATGCCGGCGGCGTGCGCCACCGATCGCAGGGTGCCGAGGTCCCCGATCCGCCCCGCCAGGCGCCCGAGGCCCTCGACATCTGTGATGTCGAGGGCGAACGGCTCGACCGTGGCCCGACTGCCGGAGAGGCTGCTCGCCGCAGCGGTGGCCGCCGCCTCGTCGAGGTCGACGAGCAGCAGCGCATCGACGGTGTGGGCCATGCGCTGCGCGCAGGCCAGGCCCATCCCGCGACCGGCCCCGGTCGCTACCCCGACTGACCTCATGGAGCCCCCTCCGCGAGCGGCCCTCTGCCGGGCTCGCGGAAGCGAGGTTACAGTCTGAGTAGAGGAACGTTCTCAGGGAGAGGTGGTCCGGGTGCGGATCGGAGTGATGCTGGGCCCTGAGCGGGGTCGCTACGCCACGAAGGTCGAGCGGATGCTCGCCGATGCCCGCTGGGCGGAGGAGGCCGGCATGGCGTCGGTGTGGATCCCGCAGATCCCCGACGACTTCGACGCGCTCACGGCCGCCACGATCGTCGGGGTCGAGACCTCCCGCATCGAGATCGGCACCGCGGTGGTCCCCGTGCAGCCCCGCCACCCGATCGCGCTGGCGCAGCAGGCGCTGTCCACCCAGGCGGTCTGCGAGGGTCGCCTGGCACTGGGGCTCGGGGTGTCCCACCACTGGGTGATCGACGAGATGCTCGGCTTGCCCTACGACAAGCCGGTGGCCGCGCTGCGAGCGCACCTCGACGTGCTCGACGCCGCGTTCGCCGGCCCCGGCATGGTCGACGTGGAGAACGACCTCTTCCGGGTGCACAACCCCATGGACATCACCGACATCACCCCCACGCCCGTGCTGATCGCGGCGCTGGGACCGGTCATGTGCCGTCTGGCCGGCGAGCGCACCGACGGCACCATCCTCTGGATGGCCGACGAGAAGGCGATCGGCGAGCACATAGCGCCGACCATCACCAAGGCCGCCGCCGGGGCAGGCCGACCGGCGCCGCGCATCGTGGCCGGCGTGCCGGTCTGCCTCTGCCGCCCCGACGAGGTCGACGCCGCCAAGGCCCGCGCCAACCGGGTGCTCTCCGAGGCAGAGATCTCGCCGAACTACCAGAAGCTGCTCGACCGCGGGAACGCCCAGCAGGTCGGCGACATCATGGCGGCGGGCACCGAGGTGATGATCGAGGAGCGCCTGCGGTCCTTCGCTGCGGCCGGCGTCACCGACGTGTCGGTGCGCGTGGTGCCGATCGGCGAGACCCGCGACGACAAGCTGGCGTCGTCGCGCCGCACGCGCGACTACCTGGCCTCGCTCGACGGCGAGCTCCGATGAGCGCTCGCCTCGAGCCCCTCGCGCCCAAGGAGTGGGGGGAGGGCATGCGGACCGCGCTAGCCGCGCTGCGCCCTGCCGTGGTCCGTCACCCGCTCCCGCCGCAGGATCCGAGCCGCCCGAAGGGGCTCAACGTCCTGGGCACGCTCGCTCACAACCCCGAGCTGGCCACGGCGTACCACACGCTCACCGGCTACATCCTGTTCGGCTCGAACCTGTCGGCGCGCCAGCGCGAGCTGCTCGTGCTGCGCGTCGCCGCGGTGCGCGGGTCGCGCTACGAGTGGCTGCAGCACACGATCCTCGCCGCCGACGCCGGCATCACCCCTGAGGAGGTCCGCCGGGTCATCGACGGTCCCGACGCCGATGGCTGGGAGCGCTTCGAGGAGGCGCTGGTGCGTGCCGCCGACGAGCTGGTGGCCACCGCCCGGATCGGTGACGACACGTGGTCGACGCTGAGGAGCGAGCTCGACGAGAAGGCGATCCTCGACGTCATCTTCACGGTGGGCACCTACGACGTGCTCGCGATGACCTTCCTCTCCTGCGGCGTCGAGGTCGACGACGACCTGCGCCCGCTGGAGGACGAGCTGCGTGGAAACGGGCTTCTCATCTAAGGAGACTCGTGGTACCGTGCGCTGACGACCTACCGGAGGACTGAGCAGACATGGCCCACTTCCCCAAGCCGGCTGAGGGCAGCTGGACCGAGCACTTCGGGATCGAGACCACGCCGAGGTCCTACGAGGACTCGATCGACCCCGAGCACTACGCCAAGGAGCAGGCCGCGATCTTCCGCCGCACCTGGCTGAACGTCGGGCGGGTGGAGCAGCTGCGCCGCACGGGCTCGTACTTCACGAAGGAGCTCGACGCCGCCGGCACGTCGGTCATCGTCGTGAAGGACGGCAAGGGCGTGGTCCGGGCCTTCCACAACATCTGCCGCCACCGCGGCAACAAGCTCGTGTGGCAGGACTACCCCCGCGAAGAGGTGGCTGGGTCCTGCCGGCAGTTCACCTGCAAGTACCACGGCTGGCGCTACGACCTCGAGGGCGCTCTCACCTTCGTCCAGCAGCAAGAGGAGTTCTTCGACCTCGACATGGAGGAGTTCGGCCTCGTCGCCCTCCGCTGCGAGATCTGGGCCGGGTTCATCTTCGTGAACTGCGACCCCGAGGCGCCGCCGCTGCTCGACTACATGGGCCAGATGGGCGCCGGCATCGCCGACTACCCGTTCGAGAAGCTCACGCAGGTGCACAAGTACCGGGCGGAGATCGGCTCCAACTGGAAGCTGTTCATCGACGCCTTCATGGAGTTCTACCACGCACCTGTTCTGCACGCGAAGCAGGCGGTCGAGGGCGAGTCGAAGAAGCTGCAGGAGTACGGCTACGAGGCCCTGCACTACGACATCGACGGCCCTCACTCGATGGTGTCGTCGTGGGGCGGCATGGCTCCGCCCAAGGACGAGACGATGGTGAAGCCCATCGAGCGGGTTCTGCGCAGCGGTCTCTTCGGCGTGTGGGACGCCCCCGACATCGGGCCGCTCCCCGAGGCCATGAACCCCTCGAAGCACAAGGCCTGGGGCGAGGACTCGTACCTCTTCTTCCCCAACTTCATGGTGCTGCTCTGGAAGCCGAACTGGGTGCTGACCTACCACTACTGGCCGACCGCCCACGACAGCCACATCTTCGAGGGCACCTGCTACTTCGTGCCGCCGCAGAACGCCTACGAGCGCCTGCAGCAGGAGCTCGCGGTCGTCACCTTCAAGGAGTACTCGCTCCAGGACGGCAACACCCTCGAGGCCACCCAGTCGATGATCGAGTCGCGCTTCGTCGACACGTTCCCGCTGAACGACCAGGAGGTCGCGCTGCGCCACCTCCACAACACCGCCCAGAAGTTCGTCGACGACTACGAGAAGGGCCAGGCCATCGAGACCCCGGTCGGCATCTCGGCTGCGTCCTGAGAGGAACGACACCATGGCCAACCTCCCCGCCCAGTTCGCCGAGCTCGAGCGCTTCATCGACTGGGCGCTGCCCAGCGAGACCGAGCGCTACGACAAGCGCCTCGCGTCGACGATGGACGAGTTGCAGGACTTCTACGACACCGCCTTCCCGATCCTCGAGAAGAGCACCGACTACCTGAAGTCGGTGTCGCTCGACGACATCTCCGACGAGGACACGAACCTGCTCCGCATCTTCGAGTCCCTCGTCACCGTGTCGTTCCCGATCGAGGTGTGGCGCCAGCAGCGCGTGCCCGAGAGCGGCGCCGCGGTGTTCAACGCGGTGGTCGAGCCCGCCGTCTGACGGCTCCTCCTGGTGGCAGCTACTGCTGCCTGTAGGCGTCCACGATCGGGCGCAGCTCGGTGGGGGTGGCGCCGTGGAGGATCACCGCGTCAGCGCCGAGGTCGAGCTGGTGGCGCACGGCGTCGGCGCACTGCGCCGCGCTCCCGGTGGCCGACGGCGCCAGCCACTCGGCGGGCAGCAGGGTGGCGATGTGCTCGAGCTGCTCGGTGGTGGCGAGCTGGTCGATCGCGCCGGGGAACGTGGACACCATCGGGTCGGCCCGGAAGGCGGCCAGCACCGCGGGATCCCAGCGGTTCGTCTCGACCATCAGGTCGCCGTAGCCCTGGAGGTAGGTGGCGAGGCGTCCCACCGTCTTCTTGAGCCGTAGGGGCTCGGGCAGGTGATCGCCGACCGTCGCGAAGCACGACCACACCCGCACCGACGCGGGGTCGCGGCCCGCTTCCTCCGCGGCCTGCTTCACGGTGGCGACGCAGCGCTCCAGCGTCTCGTCGGTGAAGAACGTGTGGAGGATCACGTCGTCGAAGGCGCGCCCGCCGAGGGCCAGCGAGTGCTCGCCGAAGGCCGTGAGCCCGAGGGGGATGTCCTCGTCGAACTCGGGGTCGAGCCGCAGGACCGGCCAGGAGCCGGCCGGGCCGTCGTGGCCGAAGATCGTCTCGCCCTTCCAGAGCCGCCGCATGAGCCCGGCGAAGTCCTCCATCTGGGCGGTGGTGATGTGCGACATGCCGTAGGCGTCCTGGAGCGGCTTGATGCCGCGCCCGATGCCGAGCGTGAACCGCCCGCCGGTGAGGAAGTGCATCGTCGACGCGTAGGACGCGGTCACCATCGGGTGGCGGGTGTTGTGGTTCGTCGCCCCGGTGATGATCCGGATGTCGTCGGACACCGCGGCGGCGGCCCCGCTCAGCGTGCAGGCCTCCTTGATGTTGAACCGCTCCGAGATGAAGGCCGCGCCCAGCCCGAGGCTCTCGGCGTCGCGCACCTCGTCGAGCAGCTCGCGCGGCGACTTCGGCGCACCGGCCAGCGTGTAGAAGCCGAGCTCGGGCAGGGGTGACGACGCGGAGGCAGGCATGGCCGGAGCATATGTACTCCTCCGTCGGTGCTAGAACCGGCCGCACCACCGCTTCAAGGGGAGACAGATGCCTACCACCACGCGCGCCGCAGTTCTCTGGGAGGTCGGAGGAGACTGGCAGATCGAGGACGTCGAGCTCGACGACCCGAAGGCCGGTGACGTCCTCGTCAAGATGGCCGTCGCCGGGATGTGCCACTCCGACGAGCACGCCGTCACCGGCGACCTCCCGCTGGGCCTGCCCGTCATCGGCGGCCACGAGGGCGCTGGCGTCGTCGAGGCCGTCGGCCCCGGGGTCACCACCCTCGCGCCCGGCGACCACGTCTCGATGTCGTTCATCCCGAGCTGCGGTCGGTGCAAGTACTGCTCGACCGGCCGCCAGTACCTGTGCAACGAGGGCGCCAAGCTCTTCGACGTCGGGATGATGAGCGACGGCCGCAACGCCCACACCTGCAAGGGCCAGCCGATCGGGCGCTACGCCCAGCTCGGCACCTTCTCGGAGCACATCCTCTGCCACGAGAACTCCCTGATCCGCGTCGAGCCCGACCTCCCGATGGAGGCCGTGGCCCTCGTGTCCTGCGGCGTCGCCACCGGCTTCGGTGCGGCCACCGAGCGGGCGGGTACCAAGCCCGGCGACACCGTCGCGGTCATCGGCATCGGTGGCCTCGGCATCAACGCTGTGCAGGGGGCCCGGTCCGCCGGTGCCAAGCGGGTGATCGCCATCGACCCGGTGGAGTTCAAGCGTGAGATGGCGATGGAGATGGGCGCCACCCACACGTTCTCATCGATCGCCGAAGCGCAGTCCGCCGTGCCCGACCTCACGTGGGGCGACATGTGCGACCGCGTGGTGCTCACCACCGGTGTGGTGGAGGGCGACATGATCGAGCCGGCCCTCGGGCTCACGTCCAAGGGCGGCACGCTCGTCGTCACCGGCCTGGCTCCGATGCTCAAGACCGACGTGCAGATGAACCTCTTCCTGCTCGCCATGATGAACAAGGAGGTCAAGGGCACGATCTTCGGGTCGACCAACCCTCGGGCCCAGATCCCGAACCTCCTCTCCATGTACCGCGAGGGCACCCTGAAGCTCGACGAGCTGGTCACCAACCGCTACACGCTCGACCAGATCAACGACGGCTACCGCGACATGCGCGAAGGCAAGAACATCCGCGGCGTCATCCAGCTCTGATGCCCCTGCCAGACCTGCTCGCTCGAACGGGATGACGGTCCGGTTCGGACCAGCGCTGCTGCGGCGTCTCACCACCGAGGTGGTGGGGCGCCGTCGCGAGCTGGAGGTGATAGTCGCCGCGCTGGCCGCGGGCCGGCACCTCTTGCTCGAGGGCCCGCCGGGCACCGGCAAGTCGACGGTGCTGCGCTCGATCGCGTCGGCGGCCGACTCCGGCTACGAGTTCGTGGAGGGCAACGCCGAGCTCACGCCCGCCCGGTTGGTCGGGTCGTTCGACCCCGCTGCCGCCCTGGCCGAGGGCTACGTCGCCGAGGCCTTCCTCGACGGGCCGCTGCTCACCGCCATGCGTGAGGGGTCGCTGCTCTACGTCGAGGAGATCAACCGCATCCCCGAGGAGACGCTCAACGTCCTCATCACCGTCATGAGCGAGGGCGAGGTGAGCGTCCCCCGCCTCGGGCGGGTCACCGCGGCCGACGGCTTCCGCCTGGTGGCGGCCATGAACCCGTTCGACGCCGTCGGCACCGCCCGCATCGCGTCAGCGGTCTACGACCGCTGCTGCCGGCTGGCCATGGACTACCAGTCGCGCGACGACGAGGTCCGGATCGTCAGCCAGGCCGCGGGTGCCGCGGCGGAGGCCGTGGGCGCGGCAGGCGTCGCCGGCGCGGTGGCGGCGGTGCGCGACACCCGCGACCACCCAGAGGTCCGCACCGGAT
>DATCYI010000575.1:0-12330 GCA_036570385.1 Acidimicrobiales bacterium
CAGAACCGCCGCGGCGGGTGGCGCCAGGTGCCGCACGCGTCGCAGCGCTGCACCGTGAGCGCCTCGGCCTCGAGGCAGGCGTGGTGCCAGTCGAGCACGAGCCACTCGGGCTTGGGGACGAAGGTGCCGGTCACCGGTCCACCCCGAGGATCGCCACGCTGCCGTCGCCCAGGTCGCCGTAGCCGGTCACCAGCGCGAGCTCGGCGCCGCCCACCTGGGCTGCCCCGCCGTCGCCGCGCAGCTGGCGGGTCGCCTCGACCACGTGGTTCAGCCCCCAGCAGTGGCCCTGCGAGAGCAGGCCACCGTGGGTGTTGAGCGGGAAGCGGCCCTCCAGGGAGATGTTGCCATCGACCACGAAGTCGGCGGCACCGCCGGGTTCGGCGTAGCCGAGCGCCTCGAGCTGGAGCAGGACCACGTAGGTGAAGCAGTCGTAGATCTCGAGCACGTCGATGTCCTGGGGACCGACACCGGCCCTGGCGAACGCGCGCGGTGCAGCACGGTGGATGCCCAGCTCGAGCAGGTCCGGACGCCCGATGATCTCGTCGGCGGGCTGCGGGTGTCCCTCCGCTCCGCCCAGGTACACAACGGGTGGGTGGGCGAGGTCGCGTGCCCGCTCCAGCGAGGTGACGACCACGGCCGCCGCGCAGTCGGTCTCCAGGCAGCAGTCGAACTTGCGGAGCGGCTCGGCGATGTAGGGAGAGGCGTCGTACTCCTCACGGGTGAGCGGGCGGCCCCGCATCAAGGCCTTGTCGTTGCGCTGCGCGTGCTCCCGGCAGGTGAGGGCGACGGCGGCGGCCGCGTCCTCGGGCACGCCGAAGGTCTCCACGTAGCTGCGGAGGTAGAGGCTGTAGTGCTGCGCAGCCGACATCAGCCCGTACGGTGCGTAGAAGTTGCGGACCGTCTCGCCCATGGGTCCGAGGTTCATGGTGCGCTTGGTGGGCCGGGCGTCGGGCTTGGGACGCAGCGCCGAGTACCCGTTCCAGCCCAGGGTGACCAGCACAGCGTCGGCCAGACCCGCCTCGACCGCCATCGCCGCGGTCTGGAGGGACGCGGTGGGGGAGGCGCCGCCCATGAGGACGCTGACGTGGTAGGCGACGTCGGGGATCCCCAGGTTGGCGGCGATCTCCTCGGTGCTCATGAACCCCGGCGGGGGGATGATGCCGTCGATGTCGGCGGGGGTGAGTCCGGCGTCGGTGATCGCGGCCATCGAGGCGTCGAGGATGAGGTCGCAGACGTGCAGCTCGGAGCCGCGCACGTAGTCGGTCTCTCCCACGCCGACGAGGGCTGTCGATCCCCACGGTCCGTGTGCTGTGCGCCTCCCCTCGTCTGGCATGACGCTCCCCTCCGGTGCAACCTGGGCGAGACGGAGCCTGCCACGTGTTCCGTGGAGAGACAACTTCGGGTTAGTGTCGCACCCGGCGGTGGCCCTGCCTCCGCTGGAGATCCTTCTTCGAGCCTTTGAGGACACCCGATGACCGCCACCGACCCCCGCTCCGACGTCCAGGACTGGGCCACCGACTTCGACATCCTCGACCCCGACTACGTGGCCGACCCCGCACCGATGTGGGCCGACCTGCGAGAGCGCTGCCCGATGGCCCACACCGACCGGTACGGCTCCACCTGGCTTCCCACGCGCTACGACGACCTCGCCGCCATCGCGCACGACGTGGACCGCTTCTCGTCTCGTGACATCGCGGTCATCACACCGGGGCGTGAGCTGAACCCGGAGGCGGCGATCATGCTGATCGCCCCGCCCATCACCTCCGACCCACCCGTGCACACGTGGGCCCGGCGCATGCTGCTCCCACGGTTCGGCCCCAGCCGGATCGAGGAGCTCACGCCGATCACCCACGGCCTGGCCGACGACCTGATCGACGACTTCGTCGACGCCGGCCACGCCGATGCCGCACAGGACTACGCCCAGCACATCCCGGTACGGGTCATCGCCCGCATGCTCGGCGTGCCCCTCGAGGACGAGAACATCTTCACCGGTTGGGCGGTCACCATCCTCCAGCAGGGGTTCCACGACATCCAGGGCTCCGCCGACGCGGTGATGGAGGTCATCGGCTACTTCAAGGACAAGCTCGACGAGCGGGAGCGGGTCCCGCAGGCCGAGCGGCCCGACGACCTCATCACCATGCTGGTGGAGGCCCGCCACGACGGCGACCCCCTCGACGACCCGCATCGCATCGGCAGCTGCTTCCTGCTCCTGCTCGCCGGCATCGACACCACCTGGAGCTCCATCGGCTCCAGCCTCTATCACCTGGCGTCGCACCCC
Source organism: Acidimicrobiales bacterium (assembly GCA_036570385.1). GTDB lineage: Bacteria > Actinomycetota > Acidimicrobiia > Acidimicrobiales > VFJN01 > VFJN01. The sequence goes on from DATCYI010000575.1 coordinate 2,279, forward strand.
GAGGACCAGCAGCGCCTGCGCGACGAGCCCGAGCTGATGACCAGCGCCGTCGAGGAGTTCCTGCGCTTCTACAGCCCGGTCACCATGGCCCGGTACGTCGCCGAGGACACCGAGTACGCCGGCTGCCCGATGAAGAAGGGCGACAAGATCCTGATGGCGTTCCCCGCGGGCAACCGCGACCCCGAGCACTTCGAGCGACCCGACGAGTTCATCATCGACCGGCAGCGCAACCGGCACTTCGCCTTCGGGTCCGGCATCCACCGGTGCCTCGGCTCGAACCTCGCCCGGATGGAGCTGCGCGTGGCCATCGAGCGCTTCCTCGCCCGCACCCCCAGCTTCGAGCTCGCCGACCCCGGCGCCGTCACGTGGAGCGGCGGCCAGGTCCGCGGCCCGCGCAGCGTCCCGGTGCGCTGGTAGACCGGGCCGGACCCGAGAGGATCGACGATGACGCTGCCGCCCGATGCCCGGATCCCGATGCTCGATGTCGACGACGCCCGAGCCGCCGCCGCCCGGGTCGGCGTGCCCGAGGGCATGGCCGACCTGTCGGTGTTCAAGGTGCTGCTTCGCCACGAGGATCTCGCCGCCCGGGTCAACGGGCTGCTCCACCAACTGCTGTGGAACGGCGCCCTCGACGCCCGCCTGCGCGAGCTGATCATCATGCGCATCGGCTGGCGCCAGGGCTCGATGTACGAGTGGACCCAGCACTGGCGGGTCGCCCGCATGCTCGAGATCCCCGAGGACGACCTCGTCGCCGTGCGCGACTGGAAAGCCAGCGACCGCTTCGATCGTGCCGACCGGGCCGTGCTCGCGGCCACCGACGAGACCCTCGGGTCCGGGGCCATCAGCGCCCGTACCTGGTCTGAGCTCGAGGCCACCGTCCCCGACGAGTGGGCCCGCCTGGAGGTGGTGATCGCCATCGCCAACTGGTCGATGTTCGCCCAGCTGCTGCGGTCCCTCGAGGTTCCCTTGGAAGAAGGGGTCGACCCGTGGCCGCCCGACGGTGCCGTGCCGGAGCCGGCTCAGAATCCGGTGGTCAGCGAGCTCGGCTGAGCGGACCGGCGCTCTCATGTCTGAGGGGGTTCCTCGATGAAGATCGGTGTCCAGATGGTGTTCCAGTCGTGGGGGTACGACGATCCGGTCACCGATGGTCAGGTAGTGGACGAGGAGGTACGGCTGGCCGTCCTCGCCGAGGAGCTCGGCTTCGACGCCCTGTGGCCGGTGGAGCACCACTTCGAGGACTACTCGTTCTGCCCGGACAACTTCGTCGTCCTCGCAAACCTCGCTGCCCGCACCGAGCGCATCGGTCTGGGAACCGGTGCGGTGATCCTGCCATGGAACGATCCGCTGCGGGTTGCCGAGAAGGCGTCGCTGCTCGACCACCTCAGCGGTGGCCGGCTCCTGCTCGGCGTCGGCCGGGGACTGGCCCGGCGCGAATACGAGCGCATGGGCATCGACATGGACACCTCCCGCGAGCGCTTCGACGAGGCCGCGGCCATGGTGCTCGATGCGCTCGAGACCGGGGTGTTGCGGGGCGACGGCCCCTACTACCCGCGCCCGGAGACGCCCATCCGCCCCCGTCCGTCGCGGTCCTTCGCCGACCGGCTCTTCAGCGTCGCCATGTCGCCCGACTCGGTGCTGCAAGCAGCGGACCTGGGTGCGCAGATGATCGTGTTCAGCCAGCGGCCCTGGGAGGACCAAGCCGCCGCCTACGGCACGTACCGAGACCGCTTCGAAGCTCGCCACCACGCCGAGCCCAAGCCGCTGCTCACCTGCGACTTCGTCTACTGCGACCGTGACCCGGTGCGAGCGCGGGACAAGGCGGAGGAGCACATCGTGGGCTACCTCACCAGCGTGATGCACCACTACGAGCTCGCCAGCGACCACTTCAAGGACGCCAAGGGCTACGAGTCCTACGGCAACGCCGTCGACCTGATGAAGGCCATCGGGCTGGAGAAGATGGGCCAGATGTACCTCGATGTGCAGGCGTGGGGCACGCCCGGGCAGATGATCGAGCGGCTGCTCGACCGTCGCCGTTTCGTGGGTGACTTCGACCTCACGTGTTGCTTCCGGTTCTCCGGCCTGAGCTTCGAGGATGCCGAAGCGTCGATGCGCACCTTCGCTGCCGAGGTGATGCCCGCACTGCGCGACCCCGCTGAGCTCTGACGCGTGCACTGCGCGACCCCGCGCTCTGACGCTCCGGATCTGATCGGTCGTCCGCATCCGGACGCGGCCAGCGGCACGGCGACTTGATACGTTCTTGCCAAGTTGTTTCGCGGCGTGGACGGTGACGGGGGGCAGCGTCGAGGGGAGCCCGACGGTGGTGGGAACGACGAGCGGAACGGACATCGACGACCTACGTGCGGCATGCCAGGAGCTGTGCGATGCAGTCGGCGCACGCCGGGTGGCGGTGTGGGTCCACGACGATCGGGCCGGTGCTGTATCGCCGCTCGTCGCCGTCGGCGCCGATGTCCCCGCCGCTGACGTCGCCCGGCGCTGGTCACGGTTGCCGGTCCGCGAGCTGGGCGAGCTGGCCGACGTGCTCCAACATCGCACGACGATCCGCGTGGCCGACGCGGCCGCCAGGGACATCCCGGCGGCACTCCGAACCGACTTCGGCCTCTCCTCGGGCTGGTTCCTCCCGTTGGTTGCTGACGACCACGCGCTGGGCCTGCTCGTGGTCGAGCCGTACGAGGTCGACGTCGCTGCGGAGGGCGTCGAACGGATCGCCGTCGCGCTCAGCATCGCGCGGGCCCGGTACCGAGCCGACCGGCGCCAGGCAGAGCTCGACCTGCTGCTCGATCTCACGCGCACCGCCGTTGAGCCTGCCGCAACGGGCGGGGCCATCGAGCACCTCTGCCAGCGGCTCGCGCTCCAGCTCGGGGTTCGCCGAGCCTGCGTGTTCCTCGCCGAGGACGGAGTCCTGGTGGCTGCCCACGCCTACCATGCTGATGGCTCGGTCGATCTCGACGGGTTCCGTGCCTTCACCGCCGCCTCCTCCCCGCCGCCGATCGTGGAGATCGCGTTCCGTGATCGGAAGACCCTGGTGGTCGACGAGTCTGCTCCAGCCATGCTCGGCGAGTGGTGGATCGAGCGGTTCGGTGTCGGATCAGGTGTCGCGATTCCCATCGGCACGGCGGAGGAGCCCAAGGGCGTCCTGACGCTCGACGACCCGCGGCCACGTCGGTTCACCGAGCGAGTCGTCAGCCTGGCCGAGACGACGGCCACCCACTTCGGGCTGCTGTACGAGCGGGCTCGGCTCCTCGACGACCACGCCCGCGGCTTGCGCTCCGGTGTTGCCGTGCGACAGCTGCTGAGGGAGGGAAGCCGGGCGCAGTCGCCCATGGAGGCGGTGGAGATCGCCGCCCGGGTCGGCCGGCAGGCGCTGGAGGCCGAGCACGCATGCGCGCTTCTGCTGGATGAGCGCGCCACCATCGAGCGCGTGATCACCGTCGCCATCGAGGAGCCCTGGCGCAGCGAGGTGCATCGGCGCTGCCTCGGCTTGCGGGCCGACAACCTGCCCTTGGGTCAGCGGATCCTGGCCGGCGGGCAGCCGGTGGTGGTCGCCGACGTCGCCGACAGCGACCTGCTCCCGTCCGAACTGCTCGAGGAGCTGCCGGTGCGGTCCTACGTCGCCATCCCCCTCGCTGCATCTGGTGAGGTGCGCGGTTCGCTGCTGTTCACGGCCAGCCGGCACCAGCGGCGCTGGTCCCGCGCTGACCGCCACCTCATCGAGCAGCCGATGCTCGAGTGCGAGCTGGTGCTCGAGAATGCCGCCCTCCGGGAAGTGGAAGCGGCCCGCACAGAGGAGCTGGCGTGGCGCAGCCTGCACGATCAACTGACCGGGCTGCCGAACCGTGCCCTGCTCGACGACCGCCTGGCGTCGGCGCTGCGGGCGACCTCCCGCAGCGGTGGGAGCGTCGCCGTGCTGTTCATCGACCTGCACCGCTTCAAGGACGTCAACGACAGCGTCGGGCACGAGGCCGGTGATCGGGTGCTCGCCGAGCTGGCCACCCGGTTCACGGCTTCGGTCCGTCCCGGCGACACCGTGGGGCGGCTCGCCGGCGACGAGTTCGTGATTGTCCTGCCGCAGGCCACGCCGGGCGAGGCCGCGGCGGCGGCTGACCGCATCTGTAACGTGACCCTCGAGCCGCTGACCGTGGTCGGGCGGACGGTGGTGGTTGGCGCCAGCGTAGGCATCGCCCTCGGCGGCCATACCCACTCCGGTCCGGAGCTCCTGCGCCTCGCCGACGCCGCCATGTATCGGGCCAAGCGAACCCGCGGGCACGGCTATGCCATCGCACCCGAGTGCCTGGAATCCGGCGAAGGGACACACGGCGGCTGAGGAGGTGCCGGGTCACTCCATGGCGGCGGTGGCGTGCTCGCGCAGGCGCTTGTAGTCGACCTTCCCGTTGGGTGCCCGGCCGATCGTGTCGACGGTGAGCACCCGGCGGGGGGCCTTGTAGGCGGCGAGTCGCTCGCGTACGTGGTCGATGACCGCTTGCTCGCCCGGCGGTTCGGCTTCGGGTTCCACGACGGCGACGATCATCTCACCGAAGCGCTCGTGGGGAACGCCCACGACGACGGCGTCACGGACGCCGGCGTGGGTCTTGATCGCCTCCTCGACCTCCTTGGGAAAGACCTTCTCGCCGCCGGTGTTGATGCACACCGAGCCGCGGCCGAGCACGCTGATGCTGCCGTCGTCCTCCAGCACGGCGTAGTCGCCGGGGCAGGAGTAGCGCTTGCCGCCGACCATGATGAAGGTGCGGGCCGACTTCTCGGGGTCCTTGTAGTAGCCGATGGGCTGGCGGCCGCCGACGGCCAGCCGGCCCGTGACCCGCGGTTCGGTGATCCGCTGATCGTCGTCGCTGACGACGATGGTGTTGAGGCCGGGCTCGAACTTGGCGGTCTTGGCCGCCTGTCCGCCACCGGACACGGACTGGCCCATGCCGAGCGCCTCGGACGACGAGAAGGCGTCCATCAGGAACATCTGGGGGTTGTGGCGCAGCAGGCCCTGCTTGGTCTCCTCGCTCCACATCACACCCGACGACGTGATGGCCATGAGCGATGAGAGATCCCAGCGCCCCTCGTTGGCATCGAGGGCCCCGAGGATCGGCTTGGCGAAGGCGTCGCCGACGATGGCGATGGCGTTCACGCCCTTGGCCTCGACCTCGTCGAGCAGCTCCGCGGGATCGAAGTGCCGGGACGGGAGCAGGACGACGCAGCCGCCGGCCGAGAGCACCGAGAAGCTGGTGAAGGCACCGGTGCCGTGCATCAGCGGGCAGGCCGGCATGCCCACCGCCGCCGGTCCCTGGAACATCCCGTCCAGCACCGACGGGTCGTGCTCGTCGGGCAGCGGAGTACCGAGCGTGCCGCACAGCACGGTGACGAGATCGTCTTGGCGCCACATGACGCCCTTTGGCATGCCGGTGGTCCCGCCGGTGTAGAGCATGTAGAGGTCGTCACCGTCACGGCCGTGGTCGGGGAGCACCCGGTCGGTCTGGCGCCCGGCCGCGTCCTCGTAGGGCTGGGCCCAGTCCGGGCACGGGCCGGAGCCGTCGTCCACCCACAACCAAGTCCGCACCTTCGGCACCCGCGCTCGGATGGCCTCGATCGTGTCCACGAAGCCGCCGTGGAACACCACGGCGACGGCGTCTGCGTTGTCCCACAGGTAGACGAGCTCGTCCTTGGTGTAGCAATAGTTCGTGTTCACCGGCACCAGCGACGCCTTGAAGCAGGCGAAGACGGTCTCCAGGTACTCGGGGCAGTTGTACAGGTACTGGGCGACCTTGTCCTGCTTGCCCGCGCCGGCGCCGAGCAGCGTGCGGGCGACGCTGTCGGCCCGACGGTCGGCCTCGCGCCAGGTGACCGTCCGGTCTCCCTGCCTGGCGAATGGTGCATCGGGCAGGTGGTCGGCCGCAGCCTCCCAGATCTCGGCGAAGTTCCAGCCGGGCATGTGTCCCCCAAGGGTTCGTGTGTCGAATCCGCGCTCAGATTCGGCTCGCTCGATCCTGCCAGTACTGATCGCGCAACTTGCGCTTGTAGAGCTTGCCGGTGGGCAGGCGGGGCAGCTCGTCGAGGAACTCGAAGCGCTTCGGGCACTTGTAGCCGGCGATGTGCTCCCGTGTGAACGCACGCAGCTCCGCTTCGAGCTCGGCGCCCGGTTCGGCGCCCTCGGCTGGCTGCACGGCAGCCATGACCTGCTCGCCCATCTCGTCGTCGGGGATGCCGAAGACCGCCACGTCGGCGACCTTGGGGTGCATCACCAGGCAGTCCTCGATCTCCTGCGGGTAGATGTTCACTCCGCCGGAGATGATCATGAACGCCTTGCGGTCGGTGAGGAACAGCCAGTCGTCCTCGTCGAGGTAGCCGACGTCGCCCAGGGTGGTCCAGCCGTGGCCCTTGGGGTCCTTGGAGCTCTCGGTCTTGTCTGGGGCGTTGTGGTACTCGTAGGGCGGTCCGCCACCGAAGTAGATGGTGCCCGCCTCGCCCGGTGGCAGCTCGTTTCCCTCCTCGTCGAGGATGTGGATGTCGCCGATGAGCGGCTTGCCGACCGTGCCGGGTCGCTCCAGCCACTCCTCGGGCTTGACCAGGCAGAACCCGTTGAGCTCGGTGCCAGCGTAGTACTCCCACAGCACCGGACCCCACCAGTCCATCATCTGCTGCTTGACCTCGACCGGACACGGTGCGGCGGCGTGCACAGCCACCTGCATGGACGACACGTCGTGGCGCTGCCGCTCCTCCTCCTTGAGCTTCAACATCCGCACGAACATCGTCGGCACCCACTGGGAGTGGCTGGCCCGGTGCGACTCGATGAGGCGCAGCGCCTCTACGGGGTCGTACTTCTCCATGATCACGGTGGTGCCGCCGAGCGACTGGACCCCGAGGTTGAAGCCGATCGGCGCCGAGTGGTAGAGCGGGGCGGGGGAGAGGTAGACGGTGTCGGCGTCCATGCCGAACACCCCCCCGAGCAGCGCTGCGATCATCATGCCCTGGTCGATCGTGTTACCTGACAGCGGACGCTTGATGCCCTTCGGTCGCCCTGTGGTGCCCGAGGAGTACAGCATCATCTCGCCGGCCGGCTCCTCGTCGAGGCGGTCGGTGGGCATGGCGGAGATGGCGTCGACGTAGGGCTCGAAGCGCGCGTCGGCGTCGCCGATCAGCAGCGGCAGCGTCACGCGCGGTGCGTCGCGCAGCGCCTCGGCGGCGACGTCCGCCTTCGCGGTGGTGGTCACCAGCGAGCGGCTGCCGGAGTCGTCGAGGATGTAGGCCACCTCCTCGGCCGACAGGTAGCTGTTGACGGTCGTGATGTAGAGGCCGGATCGCAGCGCCGCCCACATGACCTCGAGGAAGTGGGCGTTGTTCTCGCTGAAGATCGCCACGTGGTCGCCCGGCCCGAGGCCGTGGTCGCGCCACAGCCGCGCCAGCTGGTTGGATCGCTGGTCGAGCTCGGCGTAGGTGACGATCTCGCCGGTGCTCCCCATGATCAGCGCCGCCTTGTCGGGCGTGCTGGCTGCATGGACTCCTGGATACACGGTCCCCCCTGGGTGCTGGTCGTTCTCGAACGGTGTGGTGTGGCGTGGTTCGGTCTCGCGTCAGTCGTCGGTGACCCGGTACACCGGCAGGCGCCGGCCGTCGGAGAGCTCCACCGACCAGTCCACCGCCACACGCTGGTCGCAGCGCACGGAGCCCTCGTCGGCGCCGATGATGTTGGTGCTCACCCGGATGCCCTCGTCGAGGTCGACCAGGGCGATCACGTACGGGACCTCGTCCCCCATCATCGGGTTCCCCGGCTTGCGCATGACGTTGAAGGTGTAGATGGTGCCCGTGCCCGCGAGCGGCGCCCACTCGAGGTCGGCGGACAGGCAGCCGGGGCACACCTCGCGCGGGTACCACACGAAGCGGTCGCAGTCCTCACAGCGCTGGGCGACCAGCTCGTTGCGACGGGTCGCGTCCCAGTAGGGCTCGGCCAGAGGGGTGACGGGCGGTTCGATGCGGGGCATCGGGTCTCCTAGCGGGTGGCCTCGGTGCCGAGGACGATGGTGGAGGTGCACGACAGGACGCCGCCGCAGCCGTTGGCGATGGCGACCTCGGCGCCGGGGACCTGGCGGTCGCCGCCCTCGCCGCGGAGCTGGCGGACCGCTTCGACCAGGATGAACATGCCGTACATGCCGGGGTGGGTGTAGGAGAGGCCACCGCCGTTGGTGTTCGTGGGCAGGGCGCCACCGGGGCCGAGGCGCCCGTCGGAGACGAAGTCGCCGCCCTCGCCCTTGGCACAGAAGCCGAGGTCCTCCAGGGTCATCAGCGCAGTGATCGTGAACGAGTCGTACAGCTCGACCACGTCGATGTCATCGTGGCCGATGCCGGCCATGGCCATGGCCTGGGGGCCGGAGACGGCTGCGCCGGTGGTGGTGACGTCGCCCATCTGGCTGATGGACATGCCGTGGGTGTGGGCCGTGCCGGCGCCGAGGACGTACACCGGCGGACGGGGCAGGTCCCGGGCGCGCTCGGCGCTGGTGACGACGAGGGCGCCGGCGCCGTCGGTGACGAGGCAGCAGTCGAGCTTGTGCAGGGGTTCGGCCACCATCGGCGAGGCGAGCACGTCGTCGATGGTGATGGGATCCTGGTGGTACGCGTTCGGGTTCTTCACGGCCCACTCGCGGAACGACACCGCGATCTGGGCCAGCTGCTCGCTCGTGGTGCCGTAGTCGTGCATGTGCCGCTGGGCGGCCAGGCTGTAGCTGGCCGCCGGCAGCCCGAGGCCGTAGGGCAGGTCCCACTGGAACAGCGCCGAGTCCTGGCCGCCGATGCCCGGCCCGCCGCCGGCGAAGGGGTTCTTGCCGCCCCGGGGCGTGGCCGCGTAGACGATGACCGCCACCTCGCACAGCCCGGCGGCGATGGCCGCGGCGGCGTGCTCGACGTGCACCTCGAAGCTGGAGCCACCCGTCATCGTCGAGTCCGTGAACCGGCCCCGCACGCCGAGGCGCTCGCCGAGCTCGAGTGAGCCCATCATGCCGTTGGTCGTCATCAGGCAGTCGACGTCGGCGATGGTCAGGCTGGCATCCTCGAGGGCGCCGCGGATCACCTCGACCTCGAGCTGGGCGTCGGACCGGCCGAGGCGCCCGTCGGGTGAGACGGCGTCGACTGCGCCGACGATGGCGGCCGCAGCGCGGAGCGGATGGGGCACGATCGGTCTCTCCGGGTCGGTTCCTGCGGTGGACCGGTGCCACCGAGCAGGACGGAACATAACACACTGACTGTCTCGCTGATCTCACGGATGAGACCATCCGAGCCGCCCGACCGTGCATCCGAACCGGCGCCGATCGGGGTCGGCCTCGCCCTCGATGCGGGCAGCGACATGCGGGTGAGGAGCGCTGACAGCGCGACCTGATCCAGCTCCGGTTGCTCCCACGGCCGGCTTACCGGACGTCGCCTCCGACCTGGGCGACGGCCCCGCGAACCGCGTGGGCGAGCGCCACCGCCATCGACTTGCCGACCTCCTCGGGGCTGCGGCCGAAGTCGGGACCGAGCGCCTCGGTCGCGAAGGCCGACAGGGAGACGGCCACGGCATCGTGGAGCCAACGGGGCGGATCGCCTGCGCCGCCGGCCAGGTCCCATGCCGTGTCCGTGAACCGGTGGACTAGCTCGGACCGGGCCACACGACGGGCCCGGGCGATGTCGCCGAGCTGGCCGTCGAAGTCCGCGCCCGAGGCAAGCTCGAAGTACACCCGGCCGTGCTGGGCGTTCATGCGGTGGACGGCCACCAGCGCGGCCCGCAGCCACTGCTCGAGGCTGACGTCGGGTTCCGGACGGGGCACGTGGTCGCCGTAGCTGCGCATGGAGTCCTGCAGCGCCGCTGCCAGCAGGGATTCACGGGTCTCGAAGTACCGGAACACGGTGCGGCGGCTGACCCCCGCAGCGGCGGCGACGTCCTCGACCCGCACGGCGAGACCGCGCTCGGCCAGCTGGATCCGGGCGCCGCGCACGATGCGCTCGCGCACCGCGGCGCGAGGATCATCGAACAGCTCGGTGTCGAGGGACTCGGCAGCCATCGG
>DATCYI010000576.1:0-3083 GCA_036570385.1 Acidimicrobiales bacterium
CGGGCTTGTCCCAGGCCACAACCCAGCCCAGGCCGGCCTGCAGCGGCGTTATCCCAGGCCCCAGCTCGTGGCCGTGCAGTGGCAGGCCGGCCTCGAGCCGAAGCGTGTCGCGGGCGCCCAGCCCGGCGGGCACCACGCCGGCCGCCAGCAGCGCATCCCACACGACCTGAGCGTCGTCTGCGGGCACCGACAGCTCCACTCCGTCCTCGCCCGTGTAGCCGGTGCCGGCGACCGTGCAGCGCACCCCGGCCACGTCGGCGGCACCGATCCGGAAGCGCTTCACAGCCGCGGCGTCGGCTGAGAGCGTCGCCAGCCGCTCGCGTGCCTGTGGGCCCTGCACGGCCAGCACCGCGCGGGTGGAGGTGATGTCCTCTCCCCCGATGGCCGCCACGACCCCCGCCGTGTTGGAGGCGTTGGGCATCACCTCGAAGGTCTCGTCGTCGACCCACCACACGATGATGTCGTCGGCCACCGAAGCGTCGGCGTCGTCGAGCAGGTGCGTGTACTGGGCCCGGCCCGGACCGACCTTGTCGAGGTCGTTGGTGAGGGTGCGCTGGAGCGACGCATGGGCGGCGGGGCCGCTGACCCGGACGCTGCCCAGGTGGCTGACGTCGAACACGACCGCCGCCTCGCGGCAGGCCCGGTGCTCGGCGAGGGTTCCGTCGCCGTAGGAGAGCGGCATGTCCCACCCACCGAAGGGGACCATCTTGGCGCCGAGGGCGCGGTGGGCGGCGTCGAGGGGCGAGGTGCGCAGGGTCACCCCGCCGACGCTACTGGGCGGCTGCTGCGACCTCGGCCGCCGCCTTGGAGGCGTCGACGGTGACGACCTCACCTGGTCGGAGCTCGACGATGGCGGCCTTGACCTGCTCCACCACGCCGTCGAGGGCGAGGAAGTTCAGCACGCCCTGGCCCTGGTAGCGGTTCACCACGTCGAGCAGCTCGCCTTCGCGCACGAGCACGACGCTCTCCCCCGCTATCACGAGCTGCATGGCCGTGAGGTCGTCGTCGAGGTCGCGGAGGTAGTCGAAGGCCTGCCGGATCCGCTCGAGGCGCTGCCCCGCATCGAGGAGCGTCTTGATGAGCTTCAGCTCGATGAGGTCGCGGTACGAGTACCGGCGGCGGCTGCCACTGCCCTTGGCATCAGCCAGCGAGGGCCTGATGAGGTCGGTGCGCGCCCAGTAGTCGAGCTGGCGGTAGGTGATGCCGACGATGTCAGCAGCCTCGCGACCGCTGAAGCCTTCCGTACCCATTAGGTCTCCTGGTTCCTGCCGAGGTGGTGGGTCTCGACGATCACGTCGGTGGAGTTACACCGATGTCGTGTGGAGGTCGAGGGTACGACGGCCCGCGCGCGCCGTCAACGGCACATCTGACGGTCGAACCTCAAGTGCTGATCGAGGCGACCGATCTGGATGGGTCCCGCCCATGCCACCCACGCACTCCTCCCCCCACTCCCCCGCCGACCAGCGCCCTGCCCGACCGAGGCGACCCCTCGCCGTCGTCGCCGTGCTCGTGGCCGCTGCGTGTGCTCTCGGTGCATGCGACTTCGTGCCCTACTCCGGCGCGAGCGGGAGCAAGGTCTTCTACACGGGCGATTCGCTGACGACCATGTCGGCAGCGCAGCTCGATGGGGCGTTCCTCGGCCGTGGCTACCGCGTCGCGGGCAAGCACTACCCCGGGACCACCATCGGGTGGGCCGGCGAGAACGTGCGCTCGCAGGTGCTGAACCAGACCCCCGACATCGTCGTCATCGCATCGGGGACGAACAACCTGAGAGAGCCATGGGGCGCCAAGTCCGACCTCAAGTCCGCCGTCGCGCTCGACTGGGCTGCCAAGACCAAGTGCTCGGTGTGGGTCCTGCCTGCCGTGATGAGCCACATGGAGGTCGACGGCGTGGTGGTGTCAGAGCCGCGCCCGGGCGCGGCCGAGGTGAACGCCCGCATCAGGGAGCTTGCCGACGACCGCAGCACCCAGATCGCGGACTGGGGCGCGCACGCTGCCGCTCACCCCGAGTGGTATCAGCACGACGACGGCATCCATCACAGCACCGCCGGGCGCCAGGCGTACGCCGACTTCATCGCTGACCAGACGCTGGCCCTCTGCGGACATCCCTGACCGGCGCCCGGAGCAGGCGAGGGGCTCAGCTGGCGAAGTCGTCGGGGTTCACCTGGTCGATGAACTCCCGGAACTGCTCCACTACCTCTTCGGGCACGCCCTCGCCGGGTGCCCGGGCGGCCTCGTCGAGGACACCCTCCTCGGCGAACACGGGGGCGCCGTAGCGCACCGCGATGGCCACGGCGTCGGAGGGGCGGGCCGAGATCGAGTGCACGTTGCCGGCCAGGCTGACGACGACCTCCGCGAAGAAGGTGGCGTCGCGCAGCTCCGTGACGACGATGCGCTCCACGTGAGCACCCAGCTCGTCGAGGATGTCCTTCAGGAGGTCGTGGGTCATCGGGCGAGGGGTCTCGACCTGCTCCAGCGCGAACGCGATGGCAGTGGCCTCCGGTCCGCCGATGAAGATCGGCAGCACCCGCCCGTCGCCCTCGGTCTCGCGCAGCAGCAAGCACGGGATGTTCGGCGGACGCTCCAGCTCGATACCGACCAGCTCCATCTCGATCGCCACGTCCTGCACGCTACCGAACGTCGGGCCCGATCGCATCGCGACGACAGGGTGCCTCAGCGGGGATCTGTGTGGTCTCGCAGCGCCGTGCGCAAGAGGGCCCCGCGGAGCTGCTCGCCGAGCCGGGCCAGCTCACCGAGGTTCTCGGTGGCCTGCCGGCGGGCAGTCGGGTTGCGCTGCTTCAGGAGCGGCATCACGACCTGCTCCATGAACCCGGCCTCGCGCTCGGCGGCGACCTTGTACATGCGCAGGTGCCGGGCCTCGATGCCGAAGCGCAGGAACCCCGCCGCGGTGCGGGCCACCACCAAGGCGTTCCCGTCGAAGTAGGTGTCGCCGCCGACCGGGCGCCCGACCAGCAGCCCGAAGCGGGTCAGCTCGGTCAGCTCCCGCGGCGTCAGCCCTGAGGCGGCAGCCAGCTCGTCGAGTGAGAACGACACCCCGCTGGGGCCGGGATCGAGCGGGTTTG
>DATCYI010000577.1:0-2111 GCA_036570385.1 Acidimicrobiales bacterium
GCACCACCACCTCATCCACCGGCGCGGCTGGCACATCACCATGGATGACACCGGGGTCCTCGAAGTCACCGCACCCGACGGCACGACTCGACGAAGTCACCCACCCCAGCCCCGCCTCGCCGCCTGAGCGAGCGGGGCGCACGGACCAACCCCAAACACACGATCCGAGCCCCACCCAGTGAGCGACCGCGACCCCGCGGCCGCTCACTGACGCGCCCAAGGGTTCTGGCCAGACGAGCCTGCTCGTGCAGATCGCCGAGGCTGCCGTCACCGTGAACGGCAACACCTCTGCCGGTCGCCCTAGGCGTGCACCTTGGAGAGCAGCTGCTCGACGACGTCGGCCGCGCTCCAGTGACCGGTCGGGCCGCCGAAGGCCTCGATGACGGCTCCGACGTCGTCGCCCAGGGTGACGATGGCCGGCTCGGGTCCACCAGCGCGCTCCTGGGCGAAGCCCGCCGTGGCCATCAGGCCGTTGCAGAGGCACTTGCGCCCCACCGTGTCCTCGATGGCGCCACCCTTGGCCACGTACGACTCGACGGGCTCGCTCGGGCAGCGGTAGCCCACGCTGCCGTCCGGCTTGCGGTAGCTGGTCCGCAGGTAGCCGAGGTCGCACACGCGGCGGCGCTGCTCGTACACGTCGTCGTCGGACACCGTTCCCGGGAGCGTCGCGACCTTGAACGGGAAGCCGCTCGGCGACGCCCGCGGGTCGGTCCGGATCTCCAGCTGGCCGGCTGGAGCGCGTCGGATCGCGTCCTCCCTCAGGTCGTCACGCAGGCCCGACTCGTCGCAGAGGGCGAAGGCGGTGCCCACCTGCACGCCGGCGGCGCCCACGGAGAGGGCTTCCCTCACCTTGACCGGATCGGCGTAGCCGCCGGCCAACCAGAACGGCAGACCGGCCGCCGCCATCTTGTCGAGGTCGACCTCGTCACGGGCGCCGTAGATCGGCTCGCCCCGCTCGTCGAGCTGCAGCTTGCCCCGCGGTGGCGCGTTGTGGCCGCCTGCGGTCGGGCCCTCGACCACGAAGCCGTCGGGCGTGGTGGCCGGATCCTTCATGAGGAACGCGGCCAGCGTGTTGGAGGCGATGATGGCGAGGAAGCGAGGGCGGGCGAGCTGCGGTGCCGGCACGCCGAGGAGGTCCGTCGGGTCGAGGTGGACCACGTCCACGTCGCCGGGCTCGGAACCCGCGACGCTGATCCGGTAGTCGCAGGCCAGCCCGCGGGACAGGTCGTCGAGCAGCGCGGGGATCTGGGCGGGGATGCCGGCGCCCATGAGCACGTAGTCGACGCCCGCGAGCAGCGCTCCGTAGATGGTGTGCGGGGTCGGCAGCTGAACCTTCTCCAGCAGGTTCACGCCGACCGGCCCGTCGTGGCCCTCCTTGGCCAGCCACACCTCGGCGAAGCTGGCCACGACCATCAGCTCGCTCAACGTCTTGGACGGGACGACCCTGGCCATCGGCACCGCCCGGTAGCGCTCACCGGGGCGGCGACCGCCCGGCTGGTACCACCGGTCGAGGACGCGCTGCGCGAGCGGGGCGAGCACCGCGGGCGCGTGCGACAGGGCGCGGCGCATGTGACCGCCGGGATCGCCGTCACCGAGCCGGCGTGCGGCCACCACATCAAGCGCCGTGCCGGACACGACGCCGAGCTGACCCATCTGGGCGACGGCGCGGGCCAGGCGCCAGTCGGAGATGGCGACGCCCATCCCACCCTGGATGAGCACGGGAAGCTGCTCGGAGGTGGCTGTCATCGCGCCGCTAACGCAGCACCGGCTGGCGGGGCTCTAGAGGCTCGTAGGCGCAGCTGGGATCCTCGCCCAGCGGGTCGCCCGTGACGGCGTAGGCGTGCGAGCGGGACCCGCCGCAGATCTGGCGGAGCTCGCAGCGCCCGCAGCGCCCGGCCAGCAGGTCGGGGTCACGCAGCGACCGCAGCAACGGCGAGCGGCGGTAGATCTCGGGGAACGGCTGGTCACGCACCGATCCGGCGGTCACCGGGAGGAAGCCGCTCGGGTAGACGAGGCCGTGGTGGTCGACGAACGCGAAGCCGCGGCCGGCGTTCACGTCGAGGGCCGGGCGCGGGCCGAAGGGGCGCGGCGCCACGTCACCGAGGAGGCGG
>DATCYI010000578.1:0-2632 GCA_036570385.1 Acidimicrobiales bacterium
ACGAGGTCGGCTCCGGCGACGAGGTCGCGGTCGACGCGCCGGCTGCGGTTCGCCCCGAGGTCGAGCCCCCGATCGGCCATCGCCGCCACGCCGTGGTCGGTGGCGGGTGCGCCACCAGGACGCAGCCCCGCCGACGACACGTGAGCGTCGATCCCAGCGCGGCCGAGGTGGCGGCGCAGGAGCACCTCCGCCATGGGCGATCGGCACTGGTTGGCGGTGCACAGCAGGAGGACGTCGATGCCGGGATTGTAGGTGCGCCAACCGGCCGGCCCTAGACTTGACCGGCCAGTCAAGTTCTCGCCAGGAGGAACCCGTGGTCGATCCCCGCACCCCCGTGCTCATCGGGGCCGGACAGCTGAGCCAGCGAGTCGACCAGGGAGCGGACCCGCTCGAGCCCGTCGACCTCATGGCCGAAGCGCTGCGCCGCGCTGCCGAGGACACAGGCGTCGGCGCTGCCGCGGTGAGCGGGGCCGACGCGGTGCACGTGGTCGGGTTGCTCTCGTGGCGGTACCGCGATCCGGGCGCGCTGGTGGCCCAGCGCCTCGGCGCGTCGCCCCGCGACACCAGCCTCGGGGGCATGGGCGGCAACAGCCCGCAGACCCTCGTCAACCAGGCGTGCCTCGACATCCAGGCGGGGGATGCCGACCTCGTGCTGCTCGCCGGCGCCGAGGCGTGGCGCACCCGCAGCGCGGCGCGCAAGGCCGGTGTCGAGCTCGACTGGACCGTGCAGGGCGACGATGTGCCCGAGGCCCGTCGCTCCAGCGACGACGTGGCCATGTCGGCTCCCGGCGAGCAGGCCCGCGGGGTCATGATGCCGGTGCAGGTGTACCCGCTCTTCGAGCAGGCGCACCGGCTCAAGCAGGGGCGCACGGTCGACGAGCAGCTGGTCGTCGCATCGGAGCTCTGGGCCCGCTTCAGCGACGTCGCGGCGTCGAACCCGCACGCCTGGATCCAGCGCTCGTACACGGCCGAGGAGATCCGCACGCCGTCGGCCGACAACCGCTGGATCGGCTTCCCGTACACGAAGCTCATGAACTCCAACAACGCGGTCGAGCAGGGCGCCGGGGTGATCCTGTGCTCCGCGGAGCGGGCCGAGGCCCTCGGCGTGCCGCGCGACCGCTGGGTGTTCCCCCACAGCGGGACCGACGCCCACGACCACTACTTCGTGTCCAACCGCGACGACCTGGGCTCCTCCCCCGCGATGCGCCTGGCTGGCCGGGCGGCGCTCGACCTCGCGGGCTGCGGGCTCGACGACCTCGCCCACATCGACGTGTACTCGTGCTTCCCGTCCGCCGTGCAGATCGCCGCTTCGGAGCTGGGCCTCGGCCTGGGCCGCCCGCTGACGGTGACCGGTGGCCTGTCCTTCGCCGGCGGCCCGTGGAACAACTACGTCATGCACTCGATCGCCACGATGGCCGGGGTGCTGCGCGAGGACCCTGAGACCTTCGGGCTGGTCACCGCCAACGGCGGCTTCATCACCAAGCACGCCTTCGGCGTCTACAGCACGCGGCCCCCGGCCGAGCCGTTCCGCCACGGCGACCTCCAAGACGAGGTCGACGCCCTCCCGAGCCGCGAGCTCGCCGAGGACCACCAGGGTCCGATCACCGTCGAGGCCTGGACCGTGATGCACGGCCGTGACGGCGAGCCCGAGAACGGCATCGCCGTCGGCCTGCTCGACGACGGCCGGCGGGCGTGGGCCACGACGTCCGATCCCGACCAGCTCAAGGCCATGGTCGCCGAGGAGCTGGGTGGTCGCCGGGTCACCGTCGGCGCCGGCGGCGCCCTCGACCTCGGCTGATCTCGTCGCGCGTCGAATGGTGTCAGACACCATTCGACGCGGGGTCAGCTGGTGGAGCCGGACTCCTGCTCGGCGATGCGTCGCTCGTTCTCAGCAGCGCGCTCGTGGAGCAGCCCGTAGATGTGGTCGCGGGCGGCGGGCATCTCGTCGAGCACGCGCTTGAAGTGGCCGATGTCGAACGACAGGAGCCGCATAGCGGTGAGGGCTCGGACGCTGGCGTTGCGGGGCTTGTGGCCGATCAGAGCCATCTCACCGACGATCGCGCCGGGACCGATGCTCGCCACCTCCTCGTCGCCTAGGTAGATGCCGCCGTCGCCTTCGAGCACGAGGAAGCACTCGGTGCCGACGTCGCCCTGGTCGATCAGGATCGCTCCGGGCTCGGCGTCGACCCCCTCACCGAGCGCGGCGACGCGCTCCAGCTCGCTGTCGACCATCCTGGCGAAGATCTTCAGGTGTCGCAGATCGTCGACCGTTCCGACGTCGCCCTTGCTCATGCTTCCCCCGTGTGTCGATCCGGCGGTCGGTACCGCCACGTGCAACCTGCAAGGTACCGCCTCCGCACCACCCTGCTCCGCTGATTGCCGCGCAGGTCCTCAGGTGCCCGCGACGATCGCCTCGGGGTCGAGTGCGCCGGTCCGCAGGGACCGCCAGGGGGAAGCAGTGGCATCGATGACGGTCGAGGCGGGGTTGTCGAGCAGGCCGCCGTCGATCACGAGGGCGACCTCGCTCAGGAGCGACGCAGCGGCCTCGGCGGCCGACGGCGGCGTCGGCATCCCGTGTCGGTTGGCGCTGGTGGTGGCGATGGGTCCGACGAGCGCCGCGATCGCACGGACG
>DATCYI010000579.1:0-5116 GCA_036570385.1 Acidimicrobiales bacterium
TCGCATCGCGCGCCGCGGAGGCCGCCACCTACCACGCCCTCCACGTGCACGGCGGCTACGGCTTCATGCTCGAGTACGACGTGCAGCTCTTCTACCGACGGGCCCGCGGCTGGCCCCGGGTCTGGGGCGACGCCGAAGCCGCCTACCGGCGGGCCGCCGACGCCCGCTACGACCGCGACGCCGGGGGGCGATGATGGACTTCGCGTGGACGGCCGAGGCCGAGGCGCTGCGCACAGAGGTCCGCAGCTTCCTGGCGGAGCACCTGCCGCCGGAGCTGGAGGAGCGCCTCTACGACACCGGCGACTCGCACGACGCCGACTTCGTGAAGGCCCTCGGCGAACGCCACTGGATCGCGCCCGACTGGCCCCGTGACGGGTTCCCGCGGCTCGGAGCGGAGGAGGTCCACGTCCTCGAGAACGAGCTCACCAGGGTCGAGGCCCCGATCTACGCCTGCTCCACCGGGATGATGGTGGCCAAGGTCATGCACGCGGTCGGGTCCGACTTCCTGCGGGACGAGATCGTCCCCAAGGTCGTGCGCGGCGAGGTCACCATCGCCCTCGGCATGAGCGAGCCCGAGGCCGGCTCCGACGTCGCAGCGATCCAGAGCCGGGCCCGCGAGGTCGACGGCGGTTGGGTGCTCGACGGTCAGAAGATGTTCACCACCAACGGGCACCTGGCCGACTACGTGTTCATGCTGGTGCGCACCGACCCCGAGAGCGAGCGCCACCGAGGCCTCACCACCTTCCTCGTGCCGCTCGACCTCGAGGGCGTCGAGGCCCAGGCCGTGTTCACCGTCTCGGGCGAGCGCACGAACATCACCTACTACAGCGAGGTGTTCCTCGAGGACCGGTGGCGCATCAGCGAGGTCGGCGCCGGCTGGCACTCGTTGATGCTGGCCCTGCAAGACGAGCACTCGGCCCCGTTCAGCCCCCATCTGGCCCGCCTGGTCGAGCGCGCGGAGGGCTGGGCCACCACGCCCGGACCCGACGGCGCCGTGCCGATCGAGCGCGAGGACGTCCGCCGGCGGCTGGTGGAGGCCGCGGTCGACCTCGAGGTGGCCGAGCTGCTCGAGGCCCGCACCACGTGGATGGAGGCCCGCGGCGACGTGCCCGTGGCCGAGGGCCCGATGAGCAAGCTCTACAGCACCGAGGCGGGCGTGCGGCACGCGGAGTCGCTCACGGCGATGGTCGGCCCCGACGCGCTGCGCAGCCGGACCGATCCCACCGCGGTGGCCGACGGCATGATCGAGCACTCCCTGCGGTTCTCGCTCGGCATGACGATCTACGCCGGCACCAGCGAGGTGCAGCGGAACATCATCGCCCAGCAGCGCTGCGGCATGCCGCGTGGATGAGGCGCTTTGCTCCGCCCAGCGGGCACGCCGCTAGAGTCCTTAACCTCTAGAGGTTTCCATCGTCGGGGGATCGCCTCCGCGGGATCGCAGGACGGACGCTCGGAGGGGTGATGGAGTTCCGGTTGGACGAGGGTCAGATCGAGCTGCAGCGCACCGTCGCCCGGTTCTGCGCCGACCGCTTCCCCCTCGACGCCCTCGCCGATCGCGAGGGTCGACCGGTGCAGGCCGACGACTGGCAGGCGCTGGCCGACCTCGGTGTGCTGGGGCTGCTCGTACCTGAGACCGACGGAGGCAGCGGTCTCGGCGTAGTGGACGCGGCGCTGGTGTTCGAGCAGCTCGGCGACCACCTCGTGCCCGGCCCCGTGCTGTGGAGCCTGCTGGCTGCGCCCCTGGTCGGCGACGTCGTCACCGGAGGCTGCATGGTGGCCGGCGTCGAGTCGTCAGCGCTCAGCGACGGAGCCGTCGTCGTAGATCACGCCGCCGAGATCGACGTGCTCCTGGTCGTGCACCCGGACCACGTGAGCGCGCACCGCCTGGCCGACCTGCCGGCGCCCGTGCCGCTCGACGCCGTCGACCCGCTGGCCACCGTCGGGCGCATCAACGGGCTGGGCGAGGGGGACAGGGTCGGCGACGCGGCTACGGCGGCACAGCTGCGTCTGCTCGGCACCGTCCTCGCCTCGGCCATGCTGGTGGGCGTGAGCGATCGGTCCCTGCGGGTGGCCCGCGACTACGCCCTCGAGCGCCATCAGTTCGGCGTGCCGATCGGCTCGTTCCAGGCGATCAAGCACCTGCTGGCCGACATGTACGTGCGCACCCAGTGCGCGCAGAGCGCCATGTACGCGGCCGCGGCAGTGCTCGACGACCCTGACAGCTCCGACCCCGCCCGGGCGGCGGCCGGCGCCAAGCTCCTTGCCGCCGACGCCGCGATCGAGAACGCCACCACGGCGATCCAGGTGCTCGGCGGCATGGGCTTCACCTGGGACATGCTGCCCAACCACCTGCTCAAGCGGGCGTGGGCCACCGAGCAGGACTTCGGCACGATCGACGACCACGCCGCCCACCTCGGCGCCACCATCGATGCGATGGCGTCGTGAGCGCCACCGCTGACGCCGACGGCATCATCGTGCGCGCCGCCGACGGCGTCCTCGAGCTGAGGATCGACCGCCCCGATCGGCGCGGGTCGATCGCGCCCGTCCACCAGCGCCGGATGGTCGAGGCCCTCGAGGCCGCGTCGACCGACGACTCACTGCGCGCTGTCGTGATCCGCAGCACCGGCGAGCACTTCTGCAGCGGCGCCGACTGGGTGGGCAGCAACAGCTCCGACGGTGCCAAGCCCCGTCCCGGCAGCCTCCAGCGCCGCACGCCCCTGCAGGCCCACCGCCTCATCACGCTGATCCAAGAGGTCCAGCTCCCGGTCGTCGCCGCCGTGCAGGGCTGGGCGGCGGGGCTCGGCTGCCAGATCGCGCTGGCCGCCGACTTCGCGGTCGTCACCGAGTCGTCCCAGCTCTGGCTCCCGTTCCTCAAGCGGGGCTTCACACCCGACAGCGGAGCGACCTGGCTGCTGCCCCGCCTCATAGGGGTGGCGCGGGCCAAGGAGCTGCTCATGCTCGGACGCCCGATCAGCGGTGCCGATGCGGCCGCGTGGGGCATGGTCCACCGGGCCGTGCCGGACGAAGAGCTCGGCGCCGCGGTCGACGCTCTGGTCGGCGAGCTGGCCGCGGGTCCCACCGTCGCCATCGGGCTCACCAAGCGGTGCCTGCACGGCGCGCTCGACGGCACCATCGTCGAGGCCATGGAGGCAGAGGCGATGGCGCTCGAGCTGTCGTCGCGCACGGCCGACTTCCGTGAGGGCCTCGCCGCCTTCAAGGAGCGTCGTGATCCCCGGTTCGAAGGTCGCTGAACGTCGTTGCCGCTAGCCAGAGGGAGAGCCATGGAGTTCGAGACGATCCTCTACGAGGTCGACGACCGAGTCGCCACCATCACGCTGAACCGCCCCGACCGGCTCAACGCGGTGAGCCCCGAGATGGCGCGCGAGCTGCGCAGCGCCTACGCGGCCGCCGAAGCCGACGAGGCCGTGTGGACCCTCCTCATCACCGCGACCGGGCGGGCGTTCTGCACCGGCGCCGACGTAGAGGAGATCCCAGAGGACGGACGGGTGATCTACGACGAGCCCTACCTGTCGACCTACCCGCAGTGGGAGGCTCCGCAGGAGGGCACCCCGCCGTTCCGCACGATGACCAAGCCCACCGTCGTGGCCGTCAACGGGCTGTGCTGCGGCGCCGGCCTCGACTGGGTCACCACAGGCGACATCGCGATCGCATCGGACCGGGCCGAGTTCTTCGACCCGCACGTGAGCATCGGGCTCGTCTCCGGTCGGGAGATGGTGCGCCTCGCCCGCGTGCTGCCCACCGGCATAGCCATGCGCATCGCCCTCACCGGTCGGCACGAGCGCATGAGCGCCCAGCGGGCCTACGAGCTCGGGATGATCTCCGAGGTGGTCGAGCACGACCGGCTCCACGAGCGTGCCCGCGAGATCGCCGACCTCGTGAACCGCAACGCGCCGCTCGCGGTGCGGGGCACGCGGCTGGCCATCCGCAAGGGCCTCGACCTGCCGTTGCACGAGGCCGAGATCATGGCCGAGGCCTTCCGGGAGCGCGTGGTGCGCACCGACGACGCGAAGGAGGGCCCGGCGGCCTTCATGGACAAGCGCGACCCGAAGTGGACGGGCCGATGAGCGGCGCTGCCGACTTCGGCACCATCAGGTACGAGACGTCGGCCGACAAGGTCGCGACGATCACCCTCGACCGGCCGGAGGTGATGAACGCCTTCGACCGCCAGATGTGCCATGAGGTGCGCGAGGCGTGGCGGCTGGTCAAGGACGACCCCGACGTGAACGCCGTCGTGCTACGGGCCGAGGGCGACCGTGCCTTCTGCGCCGGCCTCGACACCAAGAAGCCCTACGGCCAGCCCGACGACGTGTGGAACCACGAGGACCCCGGCGAGCTGCTGAGCCCCAAGTGGCAGCAGGTGTGGAAGCCCGTGGTCTGCGCGGTGCAGGGCATGTGCACAGCCGGAGCGCTGTACTTCGTCAACGAGAGCGACATCGTGATCGCCTCGCCCGAGGCCACCTTCTTCGACTCGCACGTCACCTACGGCATGGTGTCAGCGCTCGAGCCGGTGGGGCTCATGCGCAAGATCGGTCTGGCTCACACCCTGCGGATGGCGCTGACCGGCAACGACGAGCGCGTCACGGCGCAGACGGCGCTGCAGATCGGGCTCGTCACCGAGGTGGTGGCCCGCGACCAGCTCTGGTCACGGGCCCACGAGCTGGCGGCCGGCATCGCGGCGAAGCCCAGCGCGGCCACCCAGGGCACCGTGCGCGCGGTGTGGGAGTCGCTCGACCGGCCCTACCGGGCGGCGATGCAGCAGGGGCTGATCTACACCCGCGTCGGCAACCCCACTGGCATGGCCGAGGTGGCCGAGAACCCCGTCCCGCGCGTGGAGCCGAGGCTGCGTTGACCACCTCCACCGCGAGCGGCCTCGGCGCTCGCATCGCAGAGGTCCTGGCCATCGACCCATCGGCGAACGCCGTGGAGTCGGCCGGGGGGTGGCGCACCTGGGGCCAGCTGGCCGACACCGCCGCGCAGGTCGAGGCGCTGATCGAGCAGCCGGGCACCGAGGTCGGCGTGATCCTGCGCAACCACCCGGCGTCGGTGGGGGTGCTGCTCGGCGTGCTCCGCGCCGGCGGCTGCGTCGTGACCATCA
>DATCYI010000580.1:0-2321 GCA_036570385.1 Acidimicrobiales bacterium
AGGCTGGCGAGGAAGCGGGCCCAGCGGACCGGAGGGCGTGGAGCAGGCATGGCACCGTCACCGCCCGGCCATCAGGAACCGAGCTCGGCGAGCAGCGCCTCCATCTCGGCGACCTCGGCCTCCTGCGTGTCCTTGATCTCCTGAGCCATCTCGAGGGCGCCCGGGTGCTGGCCGTCACGCAGCTCCTCCTCGGCCATGTCGATGGCGCCCGAGTGATGCCGGACCATCATCTCCAGGAACAGTCGATCGAACTCGGCCCCGCTGGCCGACTCGAGCATGGACATGTCCTTGTCGCTCATCATGCCCATCCCGTCCTGGCCGTGGTCCATGTCCATCCCCTCCATCGGAAGGTCCTCCCCCCACTCGCCGAGCCAGCCCTCGAGCGTGGCGATCTCCGGGGCCTGCGCGGCTTCGACGCGGGCGGCCAGGTCCTTGACCTCCTGCCGCTCCGCCCGGTCGGCCGCCAGCTGGGCCATCTCGACCGCTTGCTGGTGGTGCGGGATCATCTGCTGCGCGAACGCCACATCGGCGTCGTTGAACTCGGCTACCTGCTCTTCCTGCTCCTCGCCGGCTTCCACGGTGGACGGGTCATCGTCGGACGAGCAGGCCGCCGCAGCGAACAGCGAGAGCACAGCGAGGGCGAGCAGGGGCAGTCGGGTGCGCATCGGGGGGTCCTCCGGTCGTCGGCCAGCGCGTTGCCAGACCGTAACCCATCTCCGACACCGTGTCGTAGTCAGGGAGTGGGCTCTGACACCGCCCGAGCGACTGCGGGGGCCACGTCTCCAGCCGGGTCCCCGGGCCCGGACGCTGCCGGAAGGCGCAGGCGCTTGAGCATCACGGCGTTCACTGCGACGAGGAAGCTCGAACCTGACATCGACAGCGCTGCGATCTCCGGCCGGAGGGTGAGGCCGAGTGACGGCTCGAAGACACCGGCGGCGATCGGAAGGGCGATCGCGTTGTAGCCGATCGCCCAGCCCAGGTTCTGCCGCATCTTCCGCAGCGTCCCCCGCCCGATCTGCAGTGCGACCGGCACGTCGAGCGGGTCGCTGCGCATGAGGACGACGTCAGCTGTCTCGATGGCGACGTCGGTGCCGGCACCGATGGCCACCCCGACGTCCGCCTGGGCAAGGGCCGGGGCGTCGTTCACGCCATCGCCGACCATCGCCACCCTGCGCCCTCCGGCCTGCAGCTCAGCCACCTTGGAGGCCTTGTCGCCGGGGAGCACCTCGGCGATGACGTCGGTGACCCCGAGCAGCGTCCCGATGCGGCGCGCCGTGGCCTCGTTGTCTCCGGTCAGCATCACCACGTCGACGCCGAGGGCCTGGAGCTCGGCGACCGCCTGCGCAGCGGTGTCGCGGGGCGCATCGGCCATGCCGACGAGGCCGGCCGCGGCACCGTCGATCGACACCATCACGGCCGTCCGACCGCCTTCGGACAGCTCCTGGCGTCGGGCGGCGAGATCACCCAAGGCCACCCCTTCGCGGTCCATGAGACGGCGGTTCCCGACCACCACCCGATGGCCGTCCACCGTGGCAAGCGCTCCATGCCCGGGCACGCTGTCGAAGGATTCGGCCCGCAGCACCGGCACGCCCCGTCGCTCCGCTTCGGTCACGATCGCCTGCGCGAGCGGATGCTCCGACTCGCGCTCGACCGCCGCGACGAGCGCGAGCAGTCGGTCGGCCTCGACGCCGACGACGATCACGTCGGTGACCTCGGGCTCCCCCTTGGTGAGGGTTCCGGTCTTGTCCATGATCACGGTGTCGATGTGCGCAGCAGTCTCGAGCGCCATGGCGTTCTTGAACAGCACGCCCCGACGGGCTCCCAGCCCGGTTCCGACCATGATCGCGGTCGGCGTCGCGAGGCCGAGCGCGTCCGGGCAGGTGATCACGACGACGGTGATGGCGAAGAGGATCGCCTCCTCGGCCGGCCGTCCGGCAAGGAAGTACCAGACCACGAAGGTGAGCGAGCCCCCGATCAGGGCCACGAACACGAGCCAGAAGGCGGCGCGGTCGGCCAGACGCTGCCCGGGGGCCTTCGAGTTCTGCGCTTCCTGGACGAGCTTGACGATCTGGGCGAGCGCCGTGTCGGCCCCCACCTTGGTGGCCCGCACCCTGAGCGTGCCGGTGGTGTTGAGCGTTGCGCCGATGACCGTGTCTCCGGGGGCCTTGTGCACCGGGAGGCTCTCGCCGGTGACCATGGACTCGTCGAGCTCGCTCTCGCCGTCCTCGACGATGCCATCTACCGCCACCTTCGAACCGGGACGCACCAGGAGCAGGTCCCCTACTAACACCTCCGCGGTGGGGATCTCCTCGACGCCGCTC
>DATCYI010000581.1:0-5131 GCA_036570385.1 Acidimicrobiales bacterium
GTGGTAGGTGACCATGATGGCGACGCGGGCGTGGGGGGTCTCGTCGATGAAGCGGTTCCACGCGATGAGCGCGTCGCTCACGTAGAACGAGGTGGCGCCGGCGATGGCCGTGATGTGGCCGGTGCCGATGGCGCTGGCCACCATCGCCGAGATCACGCACATGTAGGCGACCACGGGACCGGCCAGCTTCGGGTCGCTGCCTGCCCGCACGCCCCGCAGGATCCGCGACCCGATGACCACGAGGGCTAGGACCACGATCACGAGGCCCACGAGGAAACGGCCCCCTGAGATCTCGTCGACGTGCATCCCCACGACGTAGGCGATGTGGCCGAGCAGGAAGGACCCGAGGCCGAACACGAACAGGTCCTTCGGGAGCATGAGGAACACGTCGCCGGCGAGCGAGAGCACCAGGGCGGCGATGAACCACGCCCGCACGGCCGAGTCGGTGGGGTCGAGGGCGAGGGTGGCGCCGATCAGCAGCACCATCGTCAGCGGCTTGGCTACGTACTCCAGCGCCTTGTTGGAGTGGTGCACGGCGATCCAGTCGACGACCGCGGCGGCCAGCGCCATCGCCAGGAGGAGGAAGGCCCCTGTCGTCATGTCAGCTGCGAGCGTCCGCGAGGGCCTGGTCCCACGGGGTGGCCGCGTCGACGTGTGCCCTCCACCGCATGACCTTGGCCGGCATGCTCATGCCGAGCACGCCCACCACCCGACCGCCACGGCCGTAGAAGGCGACGAAGCGGCGCTCCTCGACGCTGCCGGCCACGATGGCCACCTCGTCGGTGGCGCCCGAGCGACCGGCCAGCTGGATCTTCCTGTCGTACTGGTCGGACCAGAACCACGGGACGGGCGTGTAGGGCTGGGCGTCGTGGGGCGCAGAGAGGAGCGTGCGCGCGGCGTGGGCTCCCATCTCGACGGCGTTGTCCCAGTGCTCGACGCGCATCTTCTCGCCGAAGCGGGCGTTGTGCCAGCGGGCCACGTCGCCCGCGGCGACGACGCCCGGCGCAGCGCGGCAGGTGTCGTCGCACACCACGCCGTTGTCGATGTGGAGGCCGCTGCCCTCGAGCCAGTCGGTGTTGGGGATGACGCCGATGCCTACGACGACGAGGTCGACGTCGAGCACCGTGCCGTCGGTGAGGCGGACGCGCTCCACCCGGGTGCCGCCCTCGATGCGCACGACGCCGACCCCGAGGCGCACGTCGACCCCGTGGTCGCGGTGGAGGTCGGCGACGACCGTGCCCATGGCCGGGCCGAGCCCGCGCTCGAGGGGCACCGGCAGGGCCTCGATGAGGCTGACCTCGATGCCGAGGCTCCGGCATGTGGCGGCCACCTCTGCTCCGATGAAGCCCGCGCCGACCACTGCGACCCGACGGGGCCCGGCCTCGAGCGAGGCGCGGATGGCCAGGCAGTCGTCGAGCGTGCGAAGGGTGTGAACGCCGTCGAGGTGGTCGGTGCCGGGGAGGCGCCGGGGCGAGGCGCCGGTGGCGATGACGAGGCCGTCGTAGGGCACGTGCTCGCCGCCGGCGAGCAGCACCTCACGGGCGGCGAGGTCGAGACCCGATGCCGTGGTGCCGGTGCGCCACTCGATGCGCAGGTCGTCGAGCGAGCCGACGGCCGGGGTCAGCGCTGTGGACTCCGGCGTGCGCTCTCCGGCGAGCACCTGCTTCGACAGCGGCGGCCGGTCGTACGGCAGGTGGGGCTCGTCACCCACGACGGTGATCGAGCCGTCGTGACCTTGCTCCCGCAGGGCTTCGGCGGCACGGAGGCCGGCCATGGAGGCCCCGACGATGACCACTCGGTCGACGGGCTCGGGACGTCCGCCCACGGCTGCGCTCAGGTCTCTTCGATGGTGATGGCCTGCTTCGGGCAGCGCCGCACGGCCTCCTCCACCTTGGCGCGCAGCTCCTCACCCGGCTCCTCCTGGAGCACGTAGAGGAAGTCGTCGTCGCGCACCTCGAACACCTCTGGGGCGGCTGCCATGCACAGGGCGTTGCTCTCGCACAGGTCAAAGTCGACGACGACGCGCATCTTGGTGGTCTCCTCCGTTTGGGGCGGACATCTTGAACGTAGTCTGCCCACCCCATGGGCCTGTCCTCCGACACCCTCAAGCTCTCTGAGGCTCGGCGCATCGCGCTGCACGCCCAGGGCTTCAACGATCCCCGCCCGACGAAGCGTGCCGATCGCCGCCACCTGCGCCGGGTGCTCGATCGGGTCGGGCTCGTGCAGATCGACTCCGTGAACGTGCTCACCCGCTCGCACGAGCTGCCGTTCCTGGCCCGGCTCGGCCCATACCCCCGCCAGGCCCTGTCCGACTGGCTGTGGGGCAGCGGCGAGGTGTTCGAGTACTGGGGCCACGAGGCATCGCTGCTCCCGGTCGAGCTGCACCCGCTGCTGCGCTGGCGGATGGAGCAGGACCACGCGTGGGGCGGGGTGCAGCTCGCGGCGGAGCGGCCCGAGCTGATCCAGGCGCTCTACGACGCGGTCGCGGAGCGGGGCCCCGTCACCCTCGGCGAGCTCGAGCACCTCGGCGATGACATCAAGCGCGGCCCTGCGACGCCCGGCAACATGTGGAACTGGAGCGTCGCCAAGAAGGCGGTCGAGCTGCTCTTCTGGCAGGGGCAGGTCAGCGCGCTGCGCAACCCCGCCTCGTTCGGACGCCACTACGTGCTCCCTGAGCGGGTGGTGCCGGCGGAGTGGCTGGCTGAGCCCACGCCATCGTCAGACGACGCGATGAAGTCGCTGCTGCTGCGGGCGGCGCGCTCGCACGGCGTCGGCACGGCGCGGTGCCTGGCGGACTACCACCGGCTGAACATCGTGACCTCGCGGCGCCTGCTGGCCGAGCTGGCCGACGACGGCGCGCTGCGGCCGGTCGAGGTGCAGGGCTGGAAGCAGCCGGCGTACCTGCACCCGGACGCCAAGCTCCCACGCTGGGTGCGGGCGTCGGCCCTGCTGTCTCCCTTCGACTCTCTCATCTGGGAGCGGGATCGCACCGAGGCGCTCTTCGGGTTCCGCTACCGCATCGAGATCTACGTGCCTGAGGCCAAGCGGGTGCACGGCTACTACGTGCTCCCCTTCCTCCACGACGGCGAGCTGGTGGCCCGCGTCGACCTCAAGGCCGACCGCAAGGCCGGCTCCTTGCTCGTGCGGGGGGCCTTCGGCGAGCTGTCCTTCGATGCCGACCGATCGCTCCCCGCGCTCGTCGAGCGCCTTCGCGAGCTGGCGACCTTCCTGGGCCTGACCGACGTCGTCGCCGAGCCCAACGGCGACCTCGCACCAGCCCTGGCCCTAGCGCTGTCGTGAACCCACCAAGATCACGATCTCTCTGAACGTCTGCTGGGTTTCCGAGCAAGAACGTCCAGAGATCTCGTAGCGTTCGGCGCGTGATGCTCGGGGTGGGCGGCGCCACACGCCGCAGGAGCTGCGTCCGACGACGATGGCTCGCGTCGCTCTTGGTGGTGCTGGCGTTGAGCTCGGCAGTCTCGCTGTCGTCTGTCGTCCCTGTCAGCGCCGCCACACGGCCATTCCCAATCCTCACAGGCCTCGAGCTGAAGGCGCTCTACTACGCGTCGTTACCGCTGCCGGGAACCGCGCCCATCACCGCCCGGCCCGCGATCTACGGTCACGCCGGCGCCGACCAACGGATCCAACAGCTCGCGGAAGCCCGCGGCTACCGCCTCCAGGTGACCCCCACCGTGGGCCTCGGCGGCTACGGCGGCCTCACCCTCGCGCCAGATGCTGGGCAGGCCTGGCTGGCCCTGCTCGACGCAGCGCGGCGCAACGGCACCCCGCTCCAGGGCAACTCGGGGTACCGGTCGATCGAGCGCCAGCGCCAGATCTTCCGGGGCCGGCTCGGGAGCTGGGCGCCGTCGGCCATCGCGAGCGGACGGGCCGATCGCACCATCGAGTCTGTCCTCGCTTACCACAGCATCCCGGGCTACTCCCGGCATCACACAGGCAAGACGATCGACATGTCGCACGCCGGCGGCGTCAACGGCAGCTTCGCATCTTCGGCCGCCTATCGATGGATCTCGGCCGACAACTACGCCATCGCCAAGTCGTTCGGGTTCATACCGAACTACCCACCCGGTGCCGGCGCGCAGGGACCCAATCCCGAGCCGTGGGAGTTCGTCTACCTCGGCACCGAACGGATCCGATGCGCGGCGGCTGTCATCGATGTCGCCGACCCGGAAGCCCGCCAGATCTGCGGGCTCCTCGAACGCCCGGTCCTCGGCGACTTCGACGGCGACCGGATCGACGACGTCTTCGTCTACCGGTCGGGCACCGGTCCGGAGGGCCTCTACCCAGGCACCCGCTCGCGCTCTGAGGCCTACGCCGTCGCCGCCGTCGTCGACGGGACGTACCTCCCGGTGAGCGGCGACTTCGACGGCAACGGCGCCACCGACGTCCTCTGGTACGCACCTGGCCCCACCCCCGACCGCCTCTGGCGCTTCCGCTCAGACGGCACCTACACGAGCACGCCGCTCGTCATCGACGGGCTGTTCGACCCTGTCGCCGGCGACTACGACGGCAACGGCGCCACCGACGTGCTCTGGTATGCACCAGGCCCCGCCGCCGACCGCCTGTGGAGCTTCGTCCCCGGCGGTTCGCACGCCAGCACGGAGGCGAGAGTGAACGGCACCTATGCCCCGGTCGCGGGCGACTTCGACGGCAACGGGCTCGACGACATCCTCTGGTATGCGCCGGGGCCGGCGCAGGACGTCGTGTGGGCGCACTGGCCCGACCGCACCAGGTCCGATGCGCTGGTCACGATCAACGGGCGCTACGAGGTGGCCGTCGGAGACCACGACGGCGACGGCTGCGACGACGTCGTCTTCCTAGGCCCTGGCTCAGCGCCGGATTCGGTGTGGTTCGGCTCGCCCGAAGGGGCAGTCGACAAGCGCCCCCGCTCCTACTGACGATCTCTGTGGAGAGGCGCGCTGTGCGCGCTCAGGACTCCACAGAGCTTGGGGGCTCAGTGAGGATGTCGCAGCCGTCGGCGGTCACGACGAGGGTGTGCTCGAACTGAGCCGTGCGGCGGCGGTCGGTGGTGACGGCGGTCCAGCCGTCGTCCCAGAGGTCGTGCTCCCATGCGCCCAGCGTGATCATCGGCTCGATCGTGAAGGTCATGCCC
>DATCYI010000582.1:0-1601 GCA_036570385.1 Acidimicrobiales bacterium
CGCCTGAACATTCGGGTTCGCCTCAGACAGCACACGACTGATCGCCGCCGTCAACGTCGTCTTCCCATGGTCGATGTGACCCATCGTCCCCACGTTCAGATGAGGCTTGTTCCGCTCGAACTTCTCCTTGGCCATGGTGGCTCCTGTGCTCTCTTCTCGACTGGCTGGCGGGTTGCGCTGGTGGCGGCGCCCGGACTCGAACCGGGGACAACTCGATTATGAGCCGAGTGCTCTAACCATCTGAGCTACGCCGCCCTGGGTGCGCTGGTTGATCACGGGGGGGACCGCAACCGTTCCGAGCCCTCTGTGGGGATTGAACCCACGACCCCTTCCTTACCATGGAAGTGCTCTACCACTGAGCTAAGAGGGCAGACTCCACCTAGCTGCGGAGCGACCCGCGAGCATAGAGGTCGCGCGGCCAGGTCTGCGAACCCCGGGTCCTCCTGCTACCGCGGGCCCACCACCCGGGCCACGACGAGGGCGATGTCGTCGCGCACCTCGCGGGGGCTGACCGCCACCACGGTGTCGAGGATGACCTGGGCCACGGCCTCGGCCTGGCGGGCGGTGAGCATGTTGCGGACGAGCCGGCCGAGCTGAGCCTCGTCGAAGGGCACGGGCTGCTGGCGCTGCTCGGTGACCCCGTCGGTGTAGAGGACGAGGACGTCGGAGAGGCCGAGCTCGGTGGTCCGCTCCTCGTAGCAGTGGTCGTCGAACACGCCGAGCAGTGGCCCGTCGACCACGAGCTGCTCGACCCCGCCGCCCGAGCGCACCAGCACCGGAGGGGGGTGCCCACCGCTGGCGACGACGGCCGTGAAGCCGGTGTCGGTCGGACGCAGCGCCACGACCGACGCCGTGACGAAGCGGACCGTCGCCTCGCCGACCGCCTGGAGGCGCTCAGCGTGCCCGTAGAGCAGCGCGGTGTTTAGGCGGCGGAGCATGTCGCCCGGGCCCGCACCGTCTAGGGCGGCCGCACGCAGGGTGTGGCGCGCCGCGCTGGTGAGCGTCGCCGCCTCCACTCCCTTGCCCTGCACGTCGCCCACGACCAGCACGGCACCGCCCCCGGGCGCCTGGAGCACGTCGTAGAAGTCGCCACCAGCGGCATGGCCCTCGGTGGCAGGGAGGTAGCGGGTGGCGATCTCGAGGTCGGCCACGGGCAGAATGGCCTCGGGCAGCAGGCTGTGCTCGAGCGTCGCGGACGTGCGGACCTGCTCGGAGAAGGCCAGAGCGTGAGCGAGCGCGCGCGACGCGGGCTCGCTCACCAGCTCGGCGGCACCGACCTCCGCTGCGGTCAGCGGTCGACCGCGGCGCGAGAGCCGAAGGCGGCCGATGACCTCGCCGCGGTCGCGGAGCAAGACGACCGTGGGGGCGGAGTCGTCGTCTGTCGAAGCTTCATCAACAGGCGCCGCTCTGCCGCCACGCGGGACGACGACGAGATCGCACTCGTCTGCGAGGTACGGCACCAGCAGCTCTCGGATGGTGGCCGCCACCAGCTCGATGTCGAGGCTGGCCGCCAGTGCGGCGGTCGCCTTCGCGAGCAGCTCGAGGTCCCTCGCGCTCTGGCGCTCCGCTTCGAGCAGGAGCGCATGCTCGAGCGCGGCCGT
>DATCYI010000583.1:0-1673 GCA_036570385.1 Acidimicrobiales bacterium
CGACGCCGCGGCCATCAGCCACCACTACGACGTAGGCAACGAGTTCTACGAGATCGTGCTGGGCGAGGCGATGACGTACTCCTGCGCCTACTTCGCGGAGCCCGAGATGAGCCTCCTCGACGCTCAGGCCGCCAAGCACGACCTGATCTGCCGCAAGCTCGGGCTGCACGAGCGGCCCGGCGCCCGCCTCCTCGACGTGGGGTGCGGGTGGGGCTCGATGGCCATGCACGCGGCCCGCCGCCACGGCGCGTCGGTGGTGGCGGTGACGATCAGCGAGCAGCAGGCGATCAGGGCGCGCGACCGCGTGGTGGCCGCCGGGCTCGCCGACTCGGTGCAGATCCGCCTGCAGGACTACCGCGACCTGAGCGGCGAGGAGTTCGACGCCATCAGCTCGGTCGGGATGTTCGAGCACGTCGGCAAGGCCCGCACCGGCCAGTACTTCGAGACGCTGCGTGGGCTCCTGCGCCCCGGTGGCCGCATGCTC
This sequence comes from Acidimicrobiales bacterium, assembly GCA_036570385.1. Lineage (GTDB taxonomy): Bacteria > Actinomycetota > Acidimicrobiia > Acidimicrobiales > VFJN01 > VFJN01. Next base: position 485 of record DATCYI010000583.1, read on the forward strand.
AACCACGCGATCTCGAGCATCGGCGGCTCCCGTCTCTCCCGTCGCTCGTTCACGGGTCGCTACGTCTTCCCCGACGGCGAGCTGATCGACGTCGGCGAGGTGGTGCTCGCGATGGAGCGAGCCGGCTTCGAGGTGCGCGACGTCGAGGGGCTGCGCGAGCACTACGCCCGAACGCTGCGCGCGTGGGTCGCCAACCTCGAGGGCCAGTGGGACCGGGCGGTGCAGCTCGTCGGCGAGGGCCGGGCCCGGGTCTGGCGCCTCTACATGGCGGGCTCAGCGCTCGGCTTCGAGGACGGCGGCATCGGCCTCCACCAGGTGCTCGGCGTCGCACCGGGAGCGGACGGACGCTCGGCCATGCCAGCCACCCGCGACAGCTGGCGGTTGCGCACCTGAGCGTCAGTGACGTCGTCCCCACCCCTTCCCCAGGACCTCCCCAGGCATCGGCGCGAGATCCACAGGCTTGTCCTCTTCCTCCGCACAGGGCACGCGCCGTACGTTCAACCCATGGCAGCGAACGTGCGCTACGAGGTCACCCTCACCGACGACGTGGTGGAGGTGGAGGGAGCCGACGCCTACGCGCCCGACGGGCGCATGACCACCTTCTACAGGTGCCGGGATGATCGTCAGGCGATCGACTCGTGGGCCACGCGCGTGGCCAGCTTCCGCACCGCCGACATAGTGCGGATCCTCCGCCGAGAGAGCGAGCTCAGCTCGATCCGGGTCGCCTGAGCGGCCGGGCGGCCCCCGGGTTAGGTCGCCGCTCGCTGGGGGTACTCCCGGGGAGCGGGCCACGATCAGCGAAGGAGCACCCGGTGAAGGCACTCGTCTGGCACGACAAGCGCGACGTCCGCTGCGAGGAGGTGCCCGACCCGGTGATCCAGGAGCCGACCGACGCGATCATCCGCGTGACCTCCAGCGGGCTCTGCGGATCCGACCTGCACCTCTACGAGCCGCTCGAGCCGTTCATGAGCGCCGGCGACATCCTGGGCCACGAGCCGATGGGCATCGTGGAGGCGGTGGGCAGCGACCTCGCTGGGGTGTCGGTGGGCGACCGCGTCGTCGTGCCCTTCCAGATCTCCTGCGGGTCCTGCTTCATGTGCGACCAGGGGCTCCAGACCCAGTGCGAGACGACCCAGGTGCGCGAGCAGGGCTCAGGCGCCGCGATCTTCGGCTACTCGAAGCTCTACGG
>DATCYI010000584.1:0-2870 GCA_036570385.1 Acidimicrobiales bacterium
TCGACGTCGTGCGCCAGCTGCTCGGCGCGTCGACCGACCTCGACCCGCGCGAGATCGCCATCGTCGAGCAGATCCGGCTCCCGCGTGTGATGCTGGGCCTGCTCGTCGGCTCCACGCTGTCGCTGTGCGGGGCGAGCTACCAGGGCGTGTTCCGCAACCCGCTGGCCGACCCGTACCTGCTCGGTGCGGCTGCCGGCGCGGGGCTCGGCGTGACCTTCGTGATCGTGGGCATCGCGGATGGCACCTCGACTCCCGGCTACGTGCCGATCGCCGCGTTCGTCGGCGCTCTGGGAGCGGTCGCCTTGGCCTACGCCCTCGGTGCCGCGGGAGGGGGCCGGGCATCGACCGCGTCGCTGATCCTGGCCGGGGTGGCGGTGGCCAGCTTCCTCACAGCTGTCCAGACCTACGTGCAGCAGCGGAACCAGGACACGATCCGCGAGGTGTACACGTGGATCCTCGGCCGGCTCTCGACGGCTGGCTGGGGCGAGGTGCGGCTGCTCCTGCCGTATGCGGTCGTCACCTGGGTGGTGCTGCTGGCCCACCGGCGGGTGCTCGACGTGCTCGCAGTCGGCGACGACGAGGCGTCGACCCTCGGCGTCAACGCCCACCGCAGCCGCCTGGTGGTGATCGTGGTGGCCACCCTCGGCACCGCCGCGGCGGTGTCGGTGTCGGGACTCATCGCCTTCGTCGGGATCATCGTGCCCCACACGGTGCGGCTCCTCGCCGGGCGCAGCCACCGGGTCGTGCTCCCGCTCTCGGCCCTCTTCGGAGGGGCCTTCCTGTGCCTGGCCGACCTCCTGGCCCGCACCATCTCCTCGCCCGCCGAGATCCCCATCGGCGTGGTCACCGCCTTCTTCGGCGCGCCGTTCTTCGTGCTCGTGCTGCGCTCCGCCCGCCGGATGGGGGCGACGGCGTGATCCGCTGCGACGGCGTGTCGGTCACGCTCGGCGACTCGCTCGTGCTCGACGACGTGTCGCTGCAGGTGCCCGCCGGCGAATGGGTGTCGATCGTCGGGCCGAACGGTGCCGGGAAGTCCACGCTGCTCCGGTACCTCACGGGTGCGGTGCGGGGCCCGGGATCCGTGCAGGTCCAGGGCCGGCCCTTCGAGTCGATCGGCCGCCGGGAGCGAGCGCAGCTCGTGGCGCTCGTGCCGCAGTCGCCGATCATCCCGGAGGGGATGCACGTCGTGGACTACGTGCTCCTCGGGCGGACCCCGCACATCCGGCCGCTGGGGGTGGAGGGCCCGCAGGACGTGGCCGCCGCCTACGACGCGCTCGTACGGCTCGACCTGCTCGACTTCGCCGACCGCCCCGTGCACACGCTCTCGGGTGGCGAGCGCCAGCGCGTGCTCATCGCCCGGGCGCTGGCCCAGGGCGCGCCCCTCGTGCTGCTCGACGAGCCGACCACCGCCCTCGACGTCGGCCACCAGCAGCAGGTGCTCGAGCTGGTGGACGACCTGCGGCGAGCCCACGACCTCACGGTCGTGACCACGATGCACGACCTCACCCTCGCCGGGCAGTACGCCGACCGGCTCGTGCTGCTCGACCGCGGTCGTGTCATGGTCGAGGGCCCGGCCGACCAGGTGCTGACCGAGGAGAACCTGGCCAGCTACTACGGCGCCAAGGTCCGCATCATCTCCGACGGCGGACGCCCCGTCGTCCTCCCCGTCCGCGACCAGAGAGCTCCCCGTGACCGCATCGTCTGAGATCCCCACAGAGCACCACACCCCGCCGGTGCGCAGGCAGAAGAGCGTCGTGGTTGTGAACACCGGAGACGGCAAGGGGAAGTCGTCGTCCGCCTTCGGGGTGGTGATGCGCGGCGTCGCCCGGGACTGGCAGGTGGCGGTCGTGCAGTTCCTGAAGTCGGGCGCGTGGCAGGTGGGCGAGGAGAAGGTGTGCCGCGAGCGCCTCGGGGTCGACTGGTTCGCGGTGGGCGAGGGCTTCACGTGGGAGTCGGACGACCTCACCGAGGACGAGGCCGTGGCCCAGGCGGGGTGGGCTCATGCCAAGGCCCTGATCGAGCAGGGCGAGCACCGGCTGGTGGTGCTCGACGAGATCACGTACCCGATGACGTGGGGCTGGATCGACACTGCCGAGGTGGTCGCCACCATCGCCGGCCGGCCCGAAGCCGTGAACGTGGTGTGCACCGGCCGGGATGCCCCCGCCGAGCTGGTGGAGGTGGCCGACACCGTCACCGAGATGCGCAAGGTCAAGCACGCGTACGACACCGGCGTGATGGCCAAGAAGGGCATCGACTACTGATGTCCGGCGACGACCAGGCGCTCGTCGAGGTGAGCGGTCCGTCCGGCGTCGTTCCGGAGCTGGCCCTGCAGCCTGACGGGCGCGGCGTCCTCGTGTGGCGCTTCGCCACGCCGGTCCGCGCCATCGCCACGACCGTGCTCGGCGGCGGCATCGGTGAGCGGGAGTGGGCGGTCAACGCCGAGGTGGGCTTGGGCTACGCCGAGGCCGACCCTGCTGCGCACGTGGCTTCGATCGCATCCGCGGTCGACCCGGCGCTGGCCGGCCGCGCCGGTCTGGGGTTCCTCACCGCCGCACGAGTGGCCGACGTCGCCTCGGCGGTCGACGGGGGAGCTCGCTGCGACGCCACGGTCGGCATCTCTGTGCCCACATGGGCCTCGGGTCCTGACGGATCGTGGTCTCGCTGGGCGCCCGGCACCATCAACCTCGTCTGCTGGGTGCCCGCCCCGCTCAGCGACGCGGCGCTCGTGAACGCCGTCGCCACCGTCACCGAGGCGAAGTCTCAGGCCCTCTTCGAGGCCGGCGTGCCGGGGACGGGCACCGCCTCAGATGCGGTAGCCGTCTGCTGCCCGTCTGGCGGGAGCGAGCCCTACGCCGGCCCCCGCTCTGAGT
>DATCYI010000585.1:0-2732 GCA_036570385.1 Acidimicrobiales bacterium
AGGCGCCCCGCGGCCGGGGGTTCGCCCGGCCCGGCAGGCACGAACGTGGCGTTGCGGCCCGCGGTCTGCATCGCCGGCGACGGTACCGGGCCACCGGCCGGCTGCGGACTGCCTACGCCCCATGCGGGTAAGGGGGCGCACATGCCTCAGCTCACCAGTCAGCTCGGGTCCGTAGGGTGAGTGCCGTGCTGACGCCGATCATCATCGACGACGTCCATCCCCGCACACCGTCGGGGTTCGCCGCCAAGGGAGTCGCGGGGGAGACCCTGCCCGTGTCCGCCGTGCTCATCGCCGACGGGCACGACCTGCTCGGAGCCCGGGTGCGCTGGAAGCCGTCCCGCTCCCGAACCTGGCGCAGCGCGCCCCTCGCCGAGGCCGGCGGTGGACGCTGGTCGGGCGAGATCACGCCCGACGAGGTCGGGATGCACGACCTCGTGGTCGAGGCCTGGACCGACCGCTACGCGACATGGCGCCACGAGGTGGAGGTCAAGGTCGGCGCCGGACAGGACGTCACCCTCGAGCTCGAGGAGGGTGCGCTCATCCTCGACGACCTCGCGGCCCGACTGACCGGCGAGGATGCCGAGCGCGTGGCTCGCGCCGCCGATGCCGTGCGGCGCACCAGCTGCTCGCTCGACGTGCGGCTCAACGCGGCGCTCGACGAGGCGGTCGGCGAGCTCGTCGCCCCCATCCCCGACGCTCGCCTGTCCGAGTCGACCCGGCAGCGGGTCTGGGTCGATCGCCGTCGCGCCGCGGTGGGAGCCTGGTACGAGCTGTTCCCCCGGTCCTTCGGAGGCTTCGACGGGGCCTCGCAGCACCTCGACTACGTGGCCGACCTCGGGTTCGACGTCGTCTACCTGCCCCCGATCCACCCGATCGGTCGCACCAACCGCAAGGGCCCGGGCAACACCCTCGATGCCGGCCCCGACGACCCCGGCAGCCCCTGGGCGATCGGTGCCGCCGAGGGCGGGCACACGGCGGTGCACCCTGAGCTGGGCACCATCGACGACTTCGACGCGTTCGTGGCCCGAGCCGGCGAGCTCGGCCTCGAGGTGGCGCTCGACTACGCGCTCCAGTGCTCGCCCGACCACCCTTGGGTGCACGACCACCCGGAGTGGTTCACCCAGCGCCCCGACGGTTCGATCCGGTACGCCGAGAACCCGCCGAAGAAGTACCAGGACATCCACCCGATCAACTTCTGGCCGGACGACGAAGCCGACCGCGCGGCCCTCTGGGAGGCCTGCCGGGACGTGCTGCTGCACTGGATCGACCACGGCATCCGCATCTTCCGGGTCGACAACCCCCACACCAAGCCGGTGGCGTTCTGGGAGTGGGTCATCGCCGATCTTCGCAAGGCCCACCCCGACCTCGTGTTCCTGGCCGAGGCGTTCACGGCGCCGGCGATGATGGCCAAGCTGGCCGAGGTCGGCTTCAGCCAGAGCTACACGTACTTCACCTGGCGCCACTCGGCGTGGGAGCTGCGCGAGTACGTGGAGGAGCTCACGCAGGGCCCGCTGGTCGAGTACATGCGACCGGCGTTCTGGCCCAACACGCCCGACATCCTCGGCGGCGTGCTCCGCGACGGCCCGCCCTCGGCGTTCGCATTGCGGCTGGTGCTCGCGGCGACGCTGGTGCCCACCTACGGCGTGTACTCCGGCTACGAGCTCTACGAGAACGCGCCGGCCAGCGAGACCAACGAGGAGTACCTCCACTCCGAGAAGTACGAGATCAAGCACCGCGACTACTCGATGGAGGGGTCGCTGGCGCCCCTGATGCGCACGCTCAACGAGCTGCGCCGCCGCCACGACGGGGTGTTCTCGCTCCGCGACATCCGGTTCCACCACAGCGACGACGAGTCCTTCCTCGTCTACACGCGAGGACACGCGGACGACGACCTCCTCCTGTGCGTGGTCAACCTCGACCCGTGGAACCCGCGCGAGACGATGGTGCGTCTCGATCTCGGGGCCGTCGGCCTCTCGGGCGGTGGCGGCTACCACCTCGTCGACGAGCTGACCGACGAGCACTACGAGTGGCACGGCGATGCCGGCTTCGTGAGGCTCGACCCGTCGGCCGGACAGGTCGCCCACGTGTTCTCCGTAACCAGGAGCGGCTGAGCCCGCTCCACCGGCTCGCTCCTCACATCGGGCATCGCGCGATGTGCGCGTCCCGACCACATCGCTTCACAACGGGGCAACCGAGCGGCAACGGCCGTCCGGTTGTCTGGGCGGCATGCCCCCCACGATCGTCGTCGTCGGCCACGGGATGGTCGGTCACCGCTTCCTCGAGGCCGCCGTAGAGCGCGGGCTCCACGAGACCCACCAGATCGTCGTGCTCAGCGAGGAGCGCAGGCCCGCCTACGACCGGGTGCACCTCAGCTCGTTCTTCGACGGGGTGACCGCCGAGGAGCTGGCGCTGGCCGAGGGCGGCTGGTTCGCTGAGCACGGCATCGAGCTCGCGCTGGGCGAGCCGGCGACCGAGCTCGACACCGAGGCGAAGGTGGTGACGACCGCCACCGGGCGCCGGATCGAGTACGAGGCGTGCGTCCTGGCCTCGGGGTCGTCGGCCTTCGTGCCGCCGATCGACGGCCACGACGCGGCCGGGTGCTTCGTCTACCGGACGATCGACGACCTGGAGGCCATCCGGGCCTGGGCCACCGGTGTCACCGCCGGCGTGGTCGTGGGTGGCGGCCTGCTCGGGCTCGAGGCGGCCAACGCCGTGCGGTTGCTCGGGCTGCA
>DATCYI010000586.1:0-3735 GCA_036570385.1 Acidimicrobiales bacterium
GGCGCCTCGCCCGGCCTCGCCCCGCTGCTCGCCGCAGGCCTCCTGGCCCTCGCCCTCCTCGTCCGTGACGCTGCAGGGCGCTTTCGACGCACAGGGTGATGGCGGGTACCTTGCCGAGGTGGCCGGTCAAGCTCACCAGCACCTGATCGACAGCCCTGATCTGGGCGAGATCGTCGTCGACACGGAGACGCTCCAAGCCCGAGTCGCCGAGCTTGGCGCACAGATCACGGCCGACTACCAGGGCCGGGCCCCTCTGCTCATCGGCGTGCTCAAGGGCGCAGCCATGTTCATGACCGACCTGGCCCGCTGCATCGCGCTGCCCCTCGAGATCGACTTCATGGCGGTGTCGTCCTACGGCAACGCCACCCGCACCTCGGGCGTCGTGCGCATAGTGAAGGACCTCGACATCGACCTCACGGGACGGGACGTCCTGATCGTCGAGGACATCGTCGACTCGGGTCTCACCCTCAGCTACCTCCGGCGCACGCTCGCCGCCCGCGGCGCCGCCAGCCTCGAGGTGTGCGCGCTGCTGGTGCGCGAAGGCCTCCAGAAGACCGACGACGACCTCCGCTACGTGGGGTTCCGGATCCCGCCGAAGTTCGTGATCGGCTACGGACTCGACTTCGCGGAGAAGTACCGCAACCTGCCCTACGTGTGCGTCTTCGACGGCGAGGAGTGAGCCGCGAAGTACCGCGGCGGACGGGGCGCCGGTAGCCTTCCGGCATTGTGAAGCGTCCCTCCCGCGCCACCATCGCCTACGTGCTGCTCGCAGCCGTAGCCCTCTTCTTCGCCTCCCAGTGGCTGCGCCAGGGTGACGATCCCGTCGAGCTGACCCTCAGCGAGTTCCGAGCGGCCGTCGACGACGGCGAGGTGGCCACCGCCACCATCAAGGACCGCTCCAACGAGGTCGCCGGCGAGCTGACCAACGACGACGAGTACACCGTCTCGTACCCGCAGGAGCTGGCCGACGAGCTGGCCACCGAGCTGGGCCAGGCCGAGCCCGCCATCGAGCTCGAGGTCGACCCCCAGCACGACTCGTTCTGGACGTCGCTGCTGTTCAGCCTCCTGCCGATGGTCCTGCTGATCGGCGTGTTCCTGTTCCTGCTCAACTCGATGCAGGGCGGCGGCGGCAAGGTCATGCAGTTCGGCAAGTCCAAGGCCAGGCAGGTCTCGAAGGACGAACCGAAGGTCACCTTCGCCGACGTGGCCGGCTGCAACGAGGCCGTCGAGGAGCTCTACGAGATCAAGGAGTTCCTCCAGAACCCGGCGCGGTTCCAGGCGATCGGCGCCAAGATCCCCAAGGGCGTGCTGCTCTACGGCCCGCCAGGCACCGGCAAGACGCTCCTGGCCCGAGCGGTGGCCGGCGAGGCCGGCGTGCCGTTCTTCTCGATCTCCGGCTCCGACTTCGTCGAGATGTTCGTCGGCGTCGGTGCCAGCCGCGTGCGCGACCTCTTCGAGCAGGCCAAGGCCGCCGCCCCTTCGATCATCTTCGTCGACGAGATCGACGCCGTCGGCCGCCACCGTGGCGCCGGCCTCGGCGGTGGTCACGACGAGCGCGAGCAGACCCTCAACCAGATGCTCGTCGAGATGGACGGCTTCGACGCCCACACCGGCGTGATCCTCATCGCCGCCTCCAACCGTCCCGACATCCTCGATCCTGCGCTGCTTCGGCCCGGCCGCTTCGACCGCCAGATCGTCGTCGACCGCCCCGACCTCGAGGGCCGCAAGGCGATCCTCGAGGTGCACGCCAAGGGCAAGCCGCTCGAGCCCAACGTCCGCCTCGACGTCCTGGCCCGCCGCACCCCCGGCTTCACCGGCGCCGACCTCGCCAACCTGATGAACGAAGCCGCGCTGCTCGCCGCACGCCGCGAGCTGCAGCTGATCGGCCACGCCGAGCTCGAAGCCGCCATCGACCGGGTGATGGCCGGCCCCGAGCGCAAGAGCCGGGTCATGAGCGAGCAGGAGAAGCTCACGATCGCCTACCACGAGGCGGGCCACGGCCTGGTCGGCCACGTGCTGCGCGGAACCGACCCGATCCACAAGATCTCGATCGTGGCCCGAGGGCGGGCGCTGGGCTGGACCCTCGCCCTGCCCACCGAGGACAAGTACCTGCGCACCCGCAGCGAGCTGGCCGACTCGATGGCGATGCTCCTGGGTGGCCGGTCGGCCGAGGAGCTGGTCTTCGGCGAGATCACCACCGGCGCCTCCGACGACATCGAGCGCTGCACCGACATCGCACGAGGCATGGTCACGCAGTACGGGATGAGCGACATCCTCGGGCCGCAGCAGTTCGGCAAGGTCAAGGGCGAGGTGTTCCTCGGCCGGGAGCAGGGCCACGAGGCCGACTACTCCGCCGAGGTCGCCGCCACCGTCGACAGCGAGGTGCGCCGGCTCATCGACACGGCCCACGATCGGGCCCGCCTGATCCTCGACACGCACCGCGACACGCTCGATCTTCTGGCTCGCACCCTGGTCGAGAAGGAGACGCTCGAGGACGCCGACCTCGCCGACATCTTCGGAACCCTCGACAAGGGCACGGGGATCGACCACCCCGCGCCGGAGCCCACAGACGTCCCGGCGCCGATCGAGCCGGAGCCGGTCGGCGTGGCCACCGAGGCTGTGGTGTCGGAGTCGGCGCCGGCTGCGGAGCCCGTGCCGTCGCCCGTCCAGGAGCCGGCGCCCGTGCCCCGACGCTGGTGGAAGCGGCTCGGCGTCCGGGCGCCCCGTCCGAGCGGTACCTGAGCCATGACCGATGGCCCGCGCCTGCGGGCGCCGATCGACACACCGATGGACCTCGACCGCATCGAGAAGGCGGTCCGGGAGCTGCTCGAGGCGATCGGTGAGGACTCCGAGCGCGACGGCCTGATCGACACGCCTGTGCGGGTCGCTCGGCTCTACGCCGAGATCGCCGCCGGGCTCCACGAGGACCCGGCCGAGCACCTGACCGTCACGTTCGAGGCCGGCCACGACGAGATGGTCATGGTCCGAGACATCCCCCTGTACTCGCTGTGCGAGCACCACCTCATCCCGTTCATCGGGAAGGCCCACGTCGCCTACATCCCGGGCAAGGACGGCCGCATCACCGGTCTCTCCAAGATCGCCCGCCTCGTCGACGGCTACAGCCGCCGCCCGCAGGTGCAGGAGAAGCTCACAGGCCAGATCGCCGACGCCATGGAGACGTCGCTCGATCCGCGAGGCGTGATGGTGGTCGTGGAGGCCGAGCACCTGTGCATGTCGATGCGGGGCGTGCAGAAGTCGGGCGCCACCACCGTCACCTCTGCGGTGCGCGGCCTGTTCCGCCAGAACATCGCCACCCGCGAAGAGGCGATGCGCTTCGTGATCGGCCGCGGCTAGCCGGCAGTGATGTGGGATCCATCGAGATCACGCGAAGTACCACTACGTACATCGCCCTGACCGCCGATTGGACAAGGGCTCTAGACTTCCGGCGTGCTGCCGCTGGTGATGGGTGTCGTGAACGTCACCCCCGACTCCTTCTCGGACGGGGGGAGCTTCGCCGACCACGCGGCCGCCATCGCTCACGGCCGCCAGCTCGCCGCCGAAGGTGCCGACTGGATCGACGTGGGCGGCGAGTCCACGCGGCCCGGCGCTGCACCGGTCGGTGATCAAGAGGAGCTCCGCCGCATCGTCCCTGTCATCGAGGCACTGGCCGCCGAGGGCGTGAAGGTCTCCGTCGACACCCGCAAGGCCGCCGTGGCCCGAGCCGCGGTCGCCGCC
>DATCYI010000587.1:0-2330 GCA_036570385.1 Acidimicrobiales bacterium
ATCGGTGGGCAGGGCGAGGTGCGCGGGCGGCTCGAGGTCGGCGGCGACGTCGACGTCCCAGCCGAGCCGCTCGTCGGGCACCATCCGCAGCGTCAGGCCCAGGCGGGCCGCCTCCGCTCGGTGGGCGGCGAAGCTCCCGGCGCCGTACGCGAAGCGGAACCCGCTCGTGGCGGGGATGCAGGCCACGTTGGTGCCGTCACCGTGGCGGTCGGGCACGAGGGTCACGTCGGGGAAGTCGGCCAGCCAGGCCAGGTCGGTGGCGAGCGGCAGGTCGGCGTGGGCGGCGATCACCTGGTGTACGCCGCCGGCCGCCAGCTGCTCGACCGCCGCGTCGACCGCGCCGTTGAGGCCGAGACCCGGTGTCCAGATCACCTCTGCGCCGTGACGCTGGGCCCAGGCGGCCACCTCGTCGTCGTCGCACACGACCGATGTGGGAAGCGTGCCGGCCGCTCGCAGCACCCGGGCCGCCATGGCCCGGGCCAGCTCGGCGCGGGTCGCCGGATCGAGGCGCGGCGTCAGGCGGACCTTGGCCTGCGAGAACGCCTTCACAGGCACCACCACTGCGACGACCATCGACTCACCGTAACCTCCGGCCATGTCGATCAACGTCGCCGTGATCGGGGCCGGCTCGTGGGGCACGACGGTTGCGCACATCTGCTCGCGCAACGTGCCCACCACGCTGTGGGCCCGCCGCCCGGAGGTCGCCGCCGAGGTCACCGAGGCGCACACCAACGCCACCTACCTCCCCGGCTTCGACCTCGATCCGGCCCTGCGCTCCACCGCCTCGCTCGAGGAGGCCGTCGTCGGAGCCGACCTGCTGGTGATGGGTGTGCCCAGCCACGGCATGCGAGCCACGGCGCAAGAGCTCGCGCCTTGGCTGCGCCCCTGGGTGCCGGTCGTCAGCCTGTCGAAGGGCCTGGAGCAGGGCACCCGCAGGCGCATGACGGAGGTGCTCGAGGAGGAGCTGCCGGGTCACCCCTGCGGCGTGCTCACCGGGCCGAACCTGGCCAAGGAGATCCTGGCCGGCCACGCCGCCGCCACCGTCGTGGCGATGGAGGACAACACCATCGCCGAGGCCATCCAGGAGGTGTTCAGCACCGACCTGTTCCGCGTCTACACGAACAACGACGTGATCGGCTGCGAGGTCGCCGGTGCCCTCAAGAACGTCATGGCCATCGCCTCGGGCATGGCTGACGGCCTCGGCACCGGCGACAACACGCGGTCCGCCGTCATCACCCGCGGCCTGGCCGAGCTCACCCGGCTCGGCTGCGCCATGGGCGGCAGCCAGATCACCTTCGCCGGGCTCGCGGGCATGGGCGACCTCATCGCCACCTGCATCTCGCCGCAGAGCCGCAACCGCTACGTCGGCGAGCAGCTCGGCCGGGGCCGCAAGATCGACGAGATCATCAGCGAGATGAACATGGTGGCCGAGGGCGTGAAGACCTCGGCCGTGGTGCTCGAGCTCGCCGAGCAGTACGGCGTCGACATGCCGATCGCCTCGTCGGTGCACTCGGTGGTGCACGAGGGTCGCCCGGCCACCGAGGCGTACCGGGGGCTGCTGAGCCGGGGGCAGCGCTCGGAGATGCACGGCATGCCTCGCGGCTGATTCGATGGCCGCCATGGCCAAGCTCCTCCGATCGCTGCTCCCGTCACGGCCCGCCGCTCGGCCGTCGGTGGCGCTGGGGGAAGGATGGGTGCGGCCGCACTGGTTGGAGCGGGCAGGCGGCCAAGCCGTTGCCGGTCCGACCAACGAGGACCAGCGCCGCTGGACCGTGATCGGAAGCGTCGACTCGCCCCACCAGGCCCGGGTCGACGTGCGCGGCCTCGTGCAGCTCGACGGTCGGGCGTGGTCGCTCGACTGGTGGATCGGCGCCGAGGACCGCTGGCACGTGCCGGCACGCGAAGAGGTGAGCGTGCGGCAGAGCGCGCTCGGCTCCACTCCCGTCGTCGAGACCCGGGTCCGCGTGCCCGGCGGCGACGCCGTGCAGCGCGCCTATGCCGTGCGCGACGCAGCCGGCCGCGACTCGGTGGTCGTCGAGATCGAGAACGACACCAAGGTGCCCTTCGCCGTCGCGCTGGCGATCCGCCCCTACGGCATCGATGGCGTCGGCGGCGTGAGCCGGGTCGAGGCCAGCGGCACCGAGCTGCGGGTGGACGGCGAGGTGGTGGCAACCCTCACCTCGGCGCCGCGCCACGCAGTTGCCTCCGACGCGGCCAGGGGCGATGCGTCCTCCGTCGTGTTCTCCGGCGCCGCGGGCCCTCGCTCCGCTTCCTCGTCGTGCCCCGACGGGCTGGCCACGCTCGCCGTGCTGCACCCGCTGGCCCACACC
>DATCYI010000588.1:0-3914 GCA_036570385.1 Acidimicrobiales bacterium
GTGGGGCGAATCCCAGCCCGTGCTGGTCGCCGCCCACGACATCGACGCCGGTGCGGCGATGGGCCCCAGCGATGTGCGCCTAGAGGAGCGGCCGCGGTCGTCCACACCCCAGGGCGCCCTCACCGAGCTGCCCGACGGCCAGGTCCTGCGCAGCGCTGTCTACGAGGGCGAGGTCCTGGTGGGCGAGCGCCTGGCCCCCGTCGGCGTCCACGGGCTGGCGGCCACGCTGCCCACCGGCACGAGAGCGGTGGCCATCCCGGTGGAGCCTGGCCTCGCCCCTCCGCTGCAGGTCGGCGACGTCGTCGACGTGCTCGTGGCGCTGGCCCCGGAGAGCGCTGGCAGCGGACCGCCGGGCTTCGTGCTGGCCCCTTCGGTGCTGGTGGTCGACGTGGGCGAGCACGCCGTCGCGGTGGCGGTGGAGCGTGACGACGCTCCCCGGGTGGCCGTGGCGCTGGGGCGCGGCGCCGTGACGCTCGCCCTGGTCGGCGCCTGAGCGGCTCAGTGGCGGGGACCGAGGCTCAGCGGAAGCCGGCGAAGTACAGGACGAGGACGGCCACGCCCAAGAGGATCCGGTACACCACGAAAGGCGAGAAGGTGCGGGTGCGGATCAGCTTCAGCGTGCCCCACACAGCGACCCACCCGGTGATGCCGGAGGCCACGATGCCCCAGGCGAACGGGGCGATGAAGCCGTCGGGCACGCCACCCTCGCCGGCCACGTCGACCGCCTTGAACACCAGCGCGCCGGCGGTGATCGGCAGGCTCATCAGGAAGGCGAAGCGGGCCGCCGCATCCCGGCCGAGCCCGAGGAACCGCCCGGCGGTCATGGTTGCGCCAGAGCGGGACACGCCGGGCTGCAGCGCCAGCGCCTGGCCCGTACCCATGATGAGGGCGTCTCGCAGGGTCACCTGCTCGATCGGGCGGTCGCCGGTCTGGCGGTCAGCCCAGGCGAGCACCAGGCCGAACACGACGAGCATCGAGGCGATGAGCCAGATCGCGCCGGTCTTCTCCTCGATCACGTCAGCGAAGAGGGTGCCGGTGATGCCCGCGGGCACTGCCGACGCCACCAGCATCCAGGCCATCCGGCCGTCGGTGGTCTCCCGCGCGTCGCGACGGAACCCGGCCCTCACCAGGCGGACGATGTCGGCGCGGAAGTAGGCGATGGCGCCGATCAGGGTGCCGAGGTGCAGCGCCACGTCGAAGGCCTTCTCGAGCGACTCCTGGCCGGCGAAGTCGTCCCAGCCGAACAGCCAGGGAACGATGCGCAGGTGGCCGCTCGACGAGATGGGCAGGAACTCCGAGAGGCCCTGGGCGATCCCGAGGACGATGGCGTGGAGGATCGGCAAGGGCTAACGCCGCTTCGCGGGGCCGGCGGCGCAGGAAGAGCGGGTCATCGGCGGGCGACGATAGGGGTTGTCGGAGTTTCGCTACGAACCGGAGAGCGAGACGTCCGGGATGACGAGGGTGACCCCACCCGAGCCGTCGGGCAGCCACTCGAGGTCGGCGCCGACCGCCGAGATGTCGAGCAGGAGGCGCTGCAGCGTCGACGCGATGGTGGCCTCGCGCACCGGCTCGGCCAGCGCACCCCCGCGGATCTTGAGGCCCTCGACGCCGACGGAGAAGTCGCCCGACACCGGGTTCACGCCCGAGTGCAGGCCGGCCATGGAGGTGACGAAGAGGCCGGAGTCGACAGAGGCGAGGAGCTCGTCGGCGGTACCTCGGCCGGGCGCGACAGCGAGCGCAGACGCTCCGACGCTCGGCGTCGAGGCGATCCCCCGCTGAGCGGAACCGGTGGACGCGGTGCCCGAGCGGCGGCCGGTGTAGCTGTTGTGCAGGAACCCCTGGAGCACGCCGTCGACGACGAGCGAGTTGCGGCGGGTGGCCAGACCCTCGCCGTCGTGGGCCTCGGCGCCGAGCGAGCGGGCATCGGTGGGGTCGTCGACGAACGTGAGCAGCGTAGAGGCGATGGGCTCGCCGACCCGGTTGGCGAACGGCGAGCGCCCCTTGAGCACCGACTCCCCGTTGAGCATCCCGCCGACGAGGCCGAGGATGGTGGCGGTCATGCGGGGCTCGAGGACGAGCGTGACCCGCTGGGTGGGCGGCTTGGTGGAGCCGAGCAGCCGGGTGGAGCGCAGCACCGCGTCGGCGGCCGCCTCCTCCGTGTCGAGGTCGGTGACCTCGCGGCCGACGGAGAGCCCGCCGGCGATCTGCGTCTCGTCGCCGTCGGTGGCGAGGGCTTGGACCGCCAGGTAGCACGTGCCTGACTTGCCCCAGGCGCGGATGCCGGTGCTGGTGGCCACCGCCCCCTCGCCCATCCCGTCGCTGAACATCGCCGTGCGCACACCCGTGACGCGGGGGTCGCGGCCGACCGTCGCCCGCTCGAGCTCGAGGGCCATCGCCACCTTGTCGGCGGTCGGCACGGCAGCCAGGCCTTCGGGCCAGAGGTCGAGGTCGGCGACGGGCACGCCGTCGGGGGTGGCCAGGCCGTTGAACTCGTCGGGCTCGCCGAAGGTGGCGTTGTCGCGCGCCTCGGCGAGGGCCTCGAGCACCACGCCCTCGTCGAGGGTGCCGGCGTAGGCGAAGCCCTGACGGTGGTCGACGATGACCCGCACGCCGATGCCGGCCGAGCTGGCCTGGGTGAGCGACTCGACCTCGCCCTGGTAGACGCGCACCGACGTGCTCGAGCTGCGGGCGACGAAGGCCTCTACCTGCTCGCCCGGCCCCGCCATCTCGGCGATCCGCGCCGCTACGTCGAGCAGCTCAGGGTTGTTGCCGGCCATCAGGCCGTGCCGCCGACGGTGAGGGCGGGCACCCGCAGCGTCGGCACGCCGTCGCCCACGGGAACGCCCTGGCCGTCCTTGCCGCACATCCCGGGGCTGCCCATCGCGAAGTCGTTGCCGACGGCGTCGATGCCGGCGAGGACCGCAGGCCCGTTGCCGATGAGGTTGCCCTCGCGCAGCGGCTCGGTGATCTTGCCGTCCTCGATCAGGTAGGCCTCGGTCATCCCGAACACGAAGTCGCCGGTGGCGGTGTTCACCTGACCGCCGCCGAGGTGAGCCACGTACACGCCGTTGGGGGTCGACGCGACGATGTCGTCGGGGTCGTCGGGGCCGGCCAGCACGTAGGTGTTGGTCATGCGCACCATCGGCAGGTGCTTGTAGCTCTGCCTCCGCCCGTTGCCGGAGCGAGCGCGGCCCTCCTTGCGGGAGCGCAGGAGGTCGTACATGTAGTCGGTGAGGATGCCGTCTTCGATGAGGACGTTGCGGGAGGCGACCGAGCCCTCGTCGTCGACCGCGAATGCGCCCCACTCCTCGGCCAGCGTGCCGTCGTCGACCAGCGTGATGCGGGGATCGGCCACCCGCTCCCCCATCCGCCCAGCGAACACCGAGGCGCCCTTGGCCACCAGGTCGGCTTCGAGGCCGTGGCCGCAGGCCTCGTGGAACAGCACGCCACCGCCGCCGGGGCCGATGACGACGGGCATCGTGCCCGACGGCGCCGGCCGGGCGGCCAGCTTCACCAGGGCACGGTCGGCGGCCTGGCGGGCGAGGTCCTCGACGTCGTAGCTGTCGAACAGCTCGAAGCCGACGGTGCGACCGAGCGACTGGTACCCGGTCTGCATGCCGGTGTCGCCGGAGGCCACTGCCATCACCGTGAAGAGGGTGCGCACCTGGTCGTCCTCGGTGAGCAGGCCCTCGCTGTTGGCCACGAGGATGCGCCGACGGCTGTCGCCGTAGCGGGCGGTGACCTGGCTGATCGCCGGACCCGCCGACCGGGCGGCTTCGTCGGCGCGCTTCAGCAGCTCGACCTTGCGGCCCTTGGCGACCTCGTCGGGGTAGATCGCCACCTCGTTGGGGCGTGGCGCCACGAGCGGCGAGAGCGCCACCTCGCGGACCCCGCCACCGCCCGAGCGCGCCGCG
>DATCYI010000589.1:0-11059 GCA_036570385.1 Acidimicrobiales bacterium
CCGGCGCCCAGCTCGGAGTCGGTGGTCGACGTGGTCGGCTCCGAGGTCGTCGTCGCCTCGCTGGTGGAGGTGGTCGCCTCCGTGGTCGTCGTGACCGGATCGTCCGGGGCCCCGGGCTCAGTCGTGGTGGTCGCCTGCGCCGCCGGTGCAGCCGAGTCGTCGCCGTCGTCGCCGAGGTCGCCCGGCTGGGCGACCGCGAGCACCGAGCCGGTCGCGAAGAGCACGCCGGCCGCTCCGAGGATCAGCTTGTGGCTGGTGTTCAGGACGACTCACTTCGGAAGGAGACTGGAGCGGGCGACGGGAATCGAACCCGCACCACCAGCTTGGAAGGCTGGGGCTCTAGCCGTTGAGCTACGCCCGCCGGGCGACCCCGACCGTAGCCGTCTCGGGGCATGGCGCTCCAACGCTTCCTCCGCACCCTGGAATGATGTCCGACCTGGGCGCCTTGGTGGGGGATGGCGGTAGCGATCAACCGGCCCGACCGAACGTGATCTCCACCCTGGTCCCGCCACCATCTCGGGCACAGAGCTCGAAGCGGCCACCGCTCGCCTCAGCGGTGCGGCGCACGATGTCGAGACCGAGGCCTGTGGACCCGCCTGCGCTGACCCCCCGCTGCTCTGGCGCGGGCTCGGGCGCCCCGGGCCCGTCGTCCTCCACCACGACGGTCGGCGTGCCGCCGTCCCGGACCGTCACGGCGAAGCTGGTGCCCTCGGGCGTGTGCTGGAAGACGTTTGTGAGGATGGTGTCGACGGCTGCCGTCAGGTCCTCGGCGCTGGCCGCGACGTGGATCGGGTCCTCGCTGATCCTGGCAGTCACCGCACGACCCTGCTGTCGAGCGAGGACCTGCCAGAACGCCATCCGGGCCCGCACGACCTGAGCGAGGTCGGCGGAGGCTGTCCGCTCCCGGAGCGGCCGGGGCCGCCGGGCGGCGGCGATCACCTCGTTCACCTCCTGTGTGAGGCCGCGGACCGCGTCGGAGATGCGCGCACGGTCCTCGTCGGACCGAATGCTGTCGGCCTGCAGCTGCAGGGCCGTGAGAGGAGTGCGGAGCCGGTGCGAGAGGTCGGCGGCCGCCTCGCGCTCGTCGGCCAGCAGCGAGTCGATCTGGTCGGCGAGGTCGTTCACGGCCCGGCCGGCGTCGGCTACCTCGGGGGGCCCGGAGATGTCGACCCTTGCGTCCATCTCGCCCTGCCGCAGGCGACGGGTGACGGCGCCGAGGTGCTCGATGGAGCGGACCGGTCCACGGGCGATGCGGGCGGCGAGGATGACGCCGATGGCGACGATCACCAGCGAGAGGACGGCGATCGTCACCCACGCGGCGGTCACGCCCTGGCGCATCTGGTCGTGGTCGGTGGAGACCAGCACCACGCTGAGGCCTGCGGGCGTCCGCACCGGGACCGCGACGACGCGGGAGCCTCCGTGGTCGAAGCTGAACGCCTGGCCCCCGCGAGCCGCGGCGACCCGCTCGGCCGGGACGTCCAGCGGTGCTCCGAGCCGGTCGCCGTCCTCCAGCAGCACCGTGACCCCGTGCGAGCTGGTGGCGCCGATCTGCTCGACGATGCCCCGCAGCGCGTCGGGATCTGTGACCGTCGCCAGCACGCCGGCCACCGATCGGGCCTCCTGCTCAGCAGAGGAGGTGGCGCGGTCCTCCGCTGCGCTGCGCACCAGCAGTCCCAGCGGCAGGGCGAAGGCGACAGCGACCATCGACGTGACGGCGAGCACCGTCAGCGACAGGCTGCGGCGCATCAGCCGGGCTCGACGAGCTTGACCCCGACGCCACGCACCGACCGCAGGTAGCGGGGTTCGCTGGCCGTCTCGCCCAGCTTCGAGCGGAGCCAGGAGAGGTGCACGTCGATGCTCTTCTCGGATCCGCCGTAGGGCTGGTGCCAGATCTCACCGAGCAGCTCGCGCTTGGAGATCACCTGTCCCTCTCGCTCGGCCAGGTAGGCGAGGAGGTCGAACTCCTTGGGGGCCAGCTCCAGCTCCTCGCCGGCGAGGACCGCAGTGCGGGAGGCCACGTCGATGCTGAGCTCGCCGACCCGCACGGGCTCGTCGACCACCGTGCCGGCTCGTCGCAGCACCGCACGGATGCGAGCCTCGAGCTGCTCGACGGAGAACGGCTTGACCACGTAGTCGTCCGCCCCGATGTCGAGCGTGCGCACGACCTCGTGGTCGTCGTCGCGCGCGGTGGCGACGATCACCGGGACCTTGCTCACCGCTCGGATCATCTTCAGGAGCTCGAGGCCGTCGATGTCGGGCAAGCCGAGATCGAGCACGACCACGTCAGGGTCGTCGTCGAGCGCGTGCTGGAGGCCGTCGAGGCCCGTCTCCGACAGGCGCACGTCGTGCTCGCGATCGATGAGCGACCGGCAGAGGACGCTGCTGATTCGAGGGTCGTCCTCGATGATGACCAGTCGACTCACGGAGAGCAGTGTGCCCGCTGCAGGCGGTGGTGAACCCGATCGGCGGCGCCGATGCGGTGGGTTCGATCAGCGATCGTCTTGATCGCTGTCGTCGTGGTGGTGCTCGTCGTCCGGGTCGTGGTGGTGGTCGTGGTACCGCTCGTGGTACCGCTCGTCGTGGCGCCAGTGGCCCCGGCGGCGCCGATCGTCCGAGGAGCGCTGCTCGTCCTCACCTGGACCGAGGAGGTCGTCTTCATCGCCTGCGGCGCTGGCCTGGTCTTCGGACTCCTGTGCTCGGGGCTCGCCTGCCTCGCTGTCGGAATCGTGATCGGGATCGGTGCCCTCCTGGTCCTGACCCTCGGTGGTCGTGCTCGAAGCTGCGACGCTCGGGTGGTCGCCGGGCCGCCGATCGCCCTGGTCCTCGTCCCAGCCGTCTCGGCCGGGACCTCCGCGACCTTCGTCGTCGTGCCTGTCCCCGCCGCGCTGGTCCCCCCAGGTCGGCACGAACGGCCCTTGGTGGCCACGATCAGGCTCGTGGTCCCCGCTGCCCCGCTCGGCGGGGGCCGCAGTGGCGATGTCGTCGTCGTTCACCGACGCAGCAGACGCACCCGCCTGCTGTTCGATCGGGACGCCATCCAGGCAGACGAGTCGTACGCCCGTCGTGTGGGCCCCTGCGAAGGACACCTCGACCACGTCGGGGCCACCCGAGACCACCGTGAATCGGTGTCCGGGCGCCGGTGCTGCGCTGGTGAGGGCTATGCCGTCGCCGTCGCAGCCGGCGCTCACCACCCCACCGGGCGACCCGAAGGTCGCGTGGACCGGTCCGCGGTGCGACGTCGGCTCCTCGGACTCGGCGGCCACAGGTGAGACCCTGACCGGCACGGCTCCGTGAGCGGTCGGCGCTGCTGACGACGAGCCGGTCGGCAGGGGCGGGCGCGTGACCTGGGTCGTCACCATCGAGATTCCAGCGACGCTCGCGATCGAGGCGACCACGGTTGCGGTCGCCCAGGAAGCGAGCGCGAGAGCGCCACGGCGGGCCATGCCATCAGGATGGCTGGTCCGCCGCGGCGCTGCGCTAACGCCAGGCAAAGATCTCTCCTGGTTCGGGGCGATCAGTGCCGGCCGCCCCGATGGCCGTCGCCGTCACCGTGCCCGTTGCCGTGGTGGTCCCCGTGGTCACCATCACGGCTGCGGCCGTCGTGGTCGTCACTCGCCGCGGGCCTCGTGGCCCTCGCCACGGTCATCGTCCCAGTCGCCGCGCCCGTCGTGGTGATCGCTGCGATCGTCGTGGTCGCGGCGGCCCTCGTGGTCACGGTCGTGATCGCCGCGCCGGCCGTCGTCGTCGTCCCAGTCGCCGTGGTGGCGGTCGTGGTCGCCCTTCACGTCCACAAAGCTGGCGACGAAGGTGCCGCCGGCGGCGAAGGTGCCCTTGACGAACACGAGGTCGCCGACGTCGAGGGACTCGATCCCGCCCCTGTCGCCGGTGCGACCGTGGCTGGCGCCCCAAGACGTGGCCTCCGTCGTCATCACCGTGATGGTGGACCCGTCGCGCTGCTTGACGGTGAAGCTCGGCGCGCTGACCGACTCGACGGTGCCGGCGACGACCGTCGGCTGGACCGCAGCCTCAGAAGCGCTCTGCTCGGCGGTCGTGGTGGTGGTCTCAGGCGGCGCGGTCGTGGTGGGTGCAGCGGTCGTGGTGGTGGCCGGTGCTGTGGTGGTGGTGGTCGGGTCGGACTCGTGGTCCTTGCCGACCGCTCCGAGGTGCACCCGCTCGGCGGTCACGGTGCCGTCGTCGGCCACCTCTCCACGAACCGTCACCCGGTCGCCCACCGTCACGTCGTCGAAGGTCGCCTTCTTGGTGATGGAGACCGACGTCTTCTCGTCGGTGTGCACTGTGAGGGTCTTCTCGCCGCCGTCGATGGTGAGGGTCTCGCCGTCGTTGGCGACGACCGTGCCGGCCCGCCACGAGGCTTCGTGGCGGCCACCGTGGTCAGACTTGGCCTGGGATCGTGGTGCCGGCTTCACCGCGAGGTGGGTGGCGTCGATGCCGGAGCCGTCGTCGGTGCGGGGGCCGGCGACGATCAGGTGCGCGCCGACCTCCACGTCGGCCACCTCAGCCTTGGTCGTGTCGATGAACGACGTGGACTCGGTGGTGAGCACCTCCACCGAGGAGCCGGTTCGGCCCTCGACCGTGAAGGAGCCGGAGCCGACCGCGCTGACGGTGCCGTGGACGCCATCGCGAGACAGATCGTGGCTGGCTGCTGCCAGGGAAGGCCGCTCGCCCGAGCCGCTGCCGGCGAGCGCCACACCTCCGGTGGTGAGCAGCGATGCGGAGGCGAGGACGGCGACGCCCGTCAGGCGGCGCCGGCGCGTGAGCGTCTGATCGGTGGGTTCGGGATGTGGTGCCATGGACCAAACGTACGGAGCACCGCGTTTCGCCCACCTCTACGAAGCCTTAAGCCGCTCCTAAGGAGCAGGCCCGAGTCGGGGAGGGGGGATTTGACGAAACTCCCTCCGGCACGGCGCCTTGGGCGGCGCTCGGCAGGCGGGCTGTCGTTCGATTCGAGCTCCGGTGAAACCGAGAGCCCCTTCCGGAGGGACCATTTCCGTAATACGCTGCGATGGTGTGGAGATCCATCGCTCGGCCCGACGCCATGGCGTCTCTGACGCCGACATCCTCCACCCCGTCGACCATCCACTTGTGGTCGTCGATGTGGACCCGGATGCCGACCCACCGAAGGTTCTCGTGATCGGCCCCGACCTCTCCAGCAACCTCCTCGAGCTCTTCGTTCTCGAGCTGGCCGATGATCGGCTCCTCACCATCCACGCCATGCCACTGCGGCGGTCGTTCCACGACCTGTTGCCGAAGCCGGAGGATCGCGATGACTGAAACCTCTCGCACGTACACGACAAAGACCGGACGCGAGCTAACCGACTCGGACATCGAGAAGCTCGCCGACGAGGCTGAGCAGGGGTACGACGTCGACGACCTGAGGCGCCGACGTCGTGGCCGTCCGATGCTCGGGAGCGCCCCAGCTGAGGTTGTGCCGGTCCGCCTCGATCCTGAACTGAAGCAGGCTGTCGAGGACCGAGCCCGGGACGACGAGACGACCGTGA
Organism: Acidimicrobiales bacterium; assembly: GCA_036570385.1. Lineage (GTDB taxonomy): Bacteria > Actinomycetota > Acidimicrobiia > Acidimicrobiales > VFJN01 > VFJN01. Next base: position 5,520 of record DATCYI010000589.1, read on the forward strand.
GCGCGCTCATTCGTGAGGCGATCCGGCGTTTCCTCGACGTCGCGTAGTCTGCCCTCGCGCGGCCCGAAGTGCCGCTCGATGGTGCCTGGCGGCGGTGGCGTAGTTCTGCGCCGGGCGCACCGATCAACCAGTCTGCTGTAGACGGACGTTGAGTCAGCGTCGAGGGATTCCGCACTACTCGAGGCTCGGTCCCGAGGTTATGACCGATGAGCTCGCCGGCATGACTGGTCAAAGCGTCGGGGAGAAGGGATTTGAACCCTCGACCTCCTGCTCCCAAAGCAGACAAACACGCGTTCGACCAATGCCGCCAAGTGTCGAAAAGTGCTGCTGTGTAGGGATTTCCCGATGATGGACGTTCGCGCCGTGGCCGTCGATCCCGCCTCGTGTCAGCCCGTTCTGATACATCGCTGATACATCTCGGTCGAGCCGGTGCGAGCGAACCGGGTGAGAAATTTGGTGCCGGCACCGCGCCATGGCCGGCTTCGGCGACATCGCCCGCTACGCCCAGGGCTTCGCCGAGATGACCGGCGGGGTAGCCGCCGGCCCGGACAACTCCCCCCAGAGCCCTCGAGAGACGCTGGCCGGAGCGGACAACATCGTGCCGGCCTGCACAGAACTGGGCGATCTGTCGAACAGCTAACCCCAACAGTCCGCCGTGCAAGACCGCTGACGATCCGGCAATAGGCGCGCTCTGATCGGTCTCGGAGGACGTCCCTCTACGTGTCCAGTTCCAGGTGCCAGATCATCTGCGTCTCGTGAGGAAGTTCGGCGTACGCGAAGCGATCCAGTGCAGCGAGGGAGCAACCCATTCGCTGGTAGAAGCGGCAGGCAGAAACGTTGACCTGTTGCGTTTCGATCTCTAGGGCGCGGCAACCTCGCTCCCGCGCCCAGGCCGCGGCGGCGTCGAACAGGGCGCTGCCAGCTCCGGACCGGCGGGAGCTTCGGACGACACGGAGGTCCCAGAGAACAGCGAGGTCGTGGCGGCCTCGCAACATGTGCAGGTCGGGCGTGTCAACTGCGATCACCGCTCCGCCGATTCTGTCTACGTCTTCGTAGGCCCCGAACATCCCCCAGTTGCTGACGTCGAATCGGGACGCCCACCCGCTCGGCCCACCATCGGCTGCGTCGTAGTCCTTCACCCAGGGCTCGTCGAGCGTGCGCTCGGTGAGTAGCAGGCCGCCGAGTCCGCCATCGACCAACTTGATGTCGAAGACCGTGCTGACCTCGAACTCGATAGATGTCTCACCGTGGCGATCGAGAGTGGCAATCGCCTCCGGGCGAACGTCAACCATCCGTCGTTTCTACTTCGGCGGCCGCATCGGTGCCGCCGGCAGCCGGCGCAGGAGATGTGCCGGTAGGCGGCGGTCCCTGGTTGATCCGAGATTCGAGGGGGTCATCGCCGATCAACCATTCGCGCCGCCTCATCGTCGATCTACCGCCGGTTGTCCGGATGGTCCGTCGCGTCGTGCCTGCTTTCGAGGGACTCAGGCTGGGGCAACCGACCGCCATGCAGCCGCCATCGCCGCCACCGTCGGATAGCGGGTCGCAGGGTCGATGCCAGTTGCCGCTTCGACGACATCGCTCTGGGCACTCGAGAGGTTTGGGTCTGTGAGGAGCTGTGCTGCTGTTCGCCCGAGGTGGAACACGGTGGTCCGCTCATCGACCCTTGCCCCGTGTACGAGTTCCTCGGGGGCCATGTACGGCGTCGAGCCTGGCAAGCGATCACTCTCGACGGTGAACGGACCAGGGCGGTATTCGTCGAGGTCGATCAGCCGCATGGTTCTGCAATCGAAGTCGTAGAGGAAGCAGCCGTCGTAGAGGTCGACGGAGACGAACCCGGCTGCCGCAACGGCCTCGTGGGCGTCGAGGATGGCATCGATCGCGCTGAGGATGTCGGAGGAGTACTGCTGGTGAAAGCGGTCGAGACCACAGCGGTCGGATCCGTCGACGGTGGCGTGATTCAGGACCACGCCGTCGTGCCACGGATAGATCAACTGTCGGCGGTCAGGTGTGTCCACCACATCGATCGGAGCGACGATCACCGGATGGCGTACCGAGTGATGGAAGTGGATGGCCCTTCCCAGGGACTCATGCGCAGCCGGGGTCGTCGCCGTCTTGACGAAGAGGCGGCGCCCCGCGACCTCGATCCCGTAGGAGACGCAACCGGAGTCCTGCCGGTCGAAGACCGCGAACGCCCCCGCCCTGTCGTAGTCCACACGGCCCATTTCAGCCGGTCCAAGCGTCCGAGGCACGCCCGGTCGGGGTGGAACGAGGCGCTCCGGCAGTCCAGATCGAGGGCGCGCCGAAGTGCCGATAGGGCGCGGGCTTCCATCGCTCCCGCAGAGCGAGGTCGCCCCGGACCCGGCCCGGCTCGAACGGGCTGCCACCCTCACCGACTGCGGGCTGGACGCACCCTTACCGGGTAGATGCGCCTTGGGCGGGTTCAGCGGCGAGCGTAGAGGGCGGTGTTGAGCACGGGGCACCGACTTTGCAGGGGGCACCGAAGTGCCGGTTGCCGGCGCCCTGCGCAGCTCGACCTCCCGGCGGGCAGGCGTACCGATCAACCAGCTCGGGCTCGTCTCGTGCGCTACCGACCGGCTGTCGCGACCTGCGGGAACCGGCGACCAGTCGCATAGCGTCGAAGCAGGTATGGCGGTCACCCGTGCTCTCCTTGTCCTGACAGTCCTCGTGGCCGCGGCGTGCGGGGACGACGAGGTGGGCATTGATACAGACCAAGCGTCGGGTGGTGTCACGGGCGCAGCTGCGACGTGGGCTGTCGCCGAGAACGATCCACCAACCTCAGACGCCGAGTCGTTCACTGCGATGGTCGAACGCCTGGGATGTAGCGGTGGGGAGACGGGCGAAGTGCTGGAGCCGAGCGTGGCCGCCGACGAGGGGCAGATCGTCGTGACGATGTCGGTCGAGCCGCTCCCCTCGGGCGACTACACGTGCCCCGGGAACAAGGCCGAGCCATACGTTGTCGAGCTCGACGGGGCCATAGGCGAGCGACAGCTCGTCGACGGGGCGTGTCTGGCCGGAGAGGTCGCTTCGACATCGAAGTGCTCAGATGGCGCCGTTCGTTGGAGCCCACAGTCCGATCCGGTTGCGACGACGGAAGCAGCAGCCGGACAGGCAGACGTACCTGCAGAGACTGAGGTGTTCGGCGGGCTCTCGGTGAGCCTTCTGGTGCCGCCCTCCGTCAAGACGGGCGGAGAGCTGAACACCACCATGCACGTCGAGAACCGATCTGACAGTCCGGTCACCGACCCGGGATGCCAACTGTCGAACACCCGCCACGCTCTGATCCCCGTAGACCAGCCTGACGCAGATCTCTGGACCGTCACCATGACTGACTGCGGCGGACCTTTCGCGTACGAGCCAGGAGTCGTCGACGACTTCACCGGCCCCACCTTCCAGGCAGCCACAAACAACGGAGATCCGCTCCCGCCGGGCGATTACCTCGCCGCCTGGGAAATGGACGGCCATCGCCTGGAGTACCCAGTCGAGGTCACGGGCCACTAGACCGCCGAGACCGTCCCTAAGTGCCGCTAGATCGTGACGCCGTCGAGCTCGAGGTGCACGCCTAGGAGCACCGATCATCCACTACGGAGCGGCGCCGGTCAGCAAGACCCGGCCTTAGCGCGGGCCTGCCGGTGCGTCTTCAATCAACACCCGGAGCGCGTCGTCGCCATGCTCCTGGACGAAGCAATGCGGGTGCTCAACCTCGAACGGGGTCCAACCGTGAATCTCAGTCTGCGGAGGAATGAACCGCATCGACCTAGGTTTCGTGGGATCGTTCCAGTCGGTCGGACCGATGCTCACGAACGGAGCGTCAGGTTCGATCATCTGCTGGCAAGAACGACATCGCCCCGGAGATCCCTGTCCCGGCATTCCGGAAGGGTAGGACACTCGGCAGCTGAAGTGCCGCTAGCTGGTGACGCCGTGGAGCTCGAGGTGCAACGGCTAGGAGCAGCGATCATCCAGTGCGGAGCGGCACGAGCCAGCAAGGCCTGGCAGGCTCCGCCGGAGCGAGCAACAATGTTCCAGAGCCCGACTAGGCCACGGTGGCGAGCAGGCGACGGGCTTCGGGGTCGTCGGCCGCCAGCTGCACGAAGTGGACCTGCCCGTCGGGGTCGACGGCGGTCACCTTGACCACCGACCAGTAGCGCGGGGTTCCAGCGATGAGGATCGCGAGTGGCTTGACGCGGTCGGGGTCGACCGCGTTGCGGAGCAGGGTCCAGTTGTGTCCGAGGTCGTCCTCGGCGTTGAGGTCAGCTTTGAGGTCGATGGGTGGCGTCACGTTGCCGCTCCTTGGTCGTGCGAGGGGTTCCGCACTACTCGGTGCTCGGTCCCGAGGATACGACCGATGAGCTCGTCGATGTCTTCGTGGACGATGTCGAAGTGTGGCGCCTGGCCCGTGTCCCACAGCTCGAGGCCGGCGGCGATGAGTGATTCGACGGTGAACAGCACCAGCCAGTCAGCGCGTGCGAGCTTCGTTCCCGAGATCTCCTCCCAGGTCGTCCCGCCCACCTCAGCGAAGACCGAGATCCCAAAGAAGCCGTAGATCTCCTCGTTCTCGACAGCCGATCCGCGAAGTGTGTCGGGGTCGAGGAGGTCACCCCGGACGACGATGGTGGCGCGGGTCGGCAGCGGCTCGCCGCGGCGATGGCGCTTCTTTCGTTCGGCCATCAGGCTTCGTCGCCTTCTGGGCGGTTGGGCTCGGCGGCGCTGCGGTGCTCGAGGTCCTCGAGGTGGTTGGCGAGGGCTCGGAGCTGGGTCTGCCATTGCTGGAGGTCGCCGAGGGCGTGGCGGACTAGCTGGGTCTTGCGGGCTTCGACAGCTTCGGTAACGCGCTGTTGGGCGTCGCTGAGCGGGTTGGGGCCGAGCTCGTCGAGGAAGGCTTGGAGGCGCAGGGTCATCGTGGCGGCGTGGGTCTCGTCGCCGAAGACGAGGTCGGCGAGCAGTGCGAGCGGTTGGCCGAAGCGCTCGGCGTCGGGGGTGCGCAGCTTGGCGGGCACGCCTGGTGATGCCCAGGGTGGGGGCGGGAGGAAGAACCAGGTGATGGGCAGCTCGAAGGCGCGGGCGAAGGCGACGATCTCGTCGGCGTCGAAGTTCCGGATTCGGTTGCCATCGACGGAGCGTTCCGCGGCCGAGTAGCTCGCCGAGGACCACCGGGCGCCGAGGTGGGGTTCGAGGGCTTCGGCGGCCTGGTCTTGGGTCCAGCCCTTGAGTGCGCGGGCTTGGGCGAGGTTGTAGGCGACCACTTGGTTGGGTGTCAGTCCGAAGTACAGCGGGACCTCGTCGTCCTGTCCTGTGCGCTTGCGTACCATCCTATCTGTTGTAGCACAGAGACTCTACGAAATGGTTGATCTTTGGTTCTTGGCTGCGTAATGTGACGGCCCCCTCGACCCGTTGCCCCGCGGCTTGAGGTCGCCGGGGGAGGAGGCGTGATGGCACGACCGAGCTTCTTCACGATCGAGGAGGCGGCGCGCGTCCTGCGAATTGGTCGCACCGCTGCGTATGCGGCGGCGAAGCGGTAC
>DATCYI010000590.1:0-7970 GCA_036570385.1 Acidimicrobiales bacterium
ACGCCGCCCGTGGGGAGCAGGTGGAGCTGGCGGTTGGTGGTGGTGTGACGACCCTTGGCGTCGCCCTTGCGCACCGCGCCCACCACCGCGGCATCGCTCCCCACCAGCGCGTTCACCAGCCGGGACTTCCCGGCGCCCGACTCACCGAGCAGCACCGATGTGGCGCCCTCGAGGCGTTGCAGCAGCTCGTCGATGCCACGGCCGTCGCTCGACGACGTGACGAAGAGCTCGAGCGCCGGGTGCTCCGCCTTGACGGCCGCGACCGCGGCGTCGAGGTCGTCGGCCAGGTCGGCCTTGGTGAGCACCAGCAGCGGATGCGCTCCGGCGTCCCACGCCAGCGCCTCACCACGTTGCACGCGACCGGCGGAGACGGGGCGATCGAGACCGCAGACGAGCAGGACGAGGTCGACGTTGGCGGCGAGCAGCTGCCGGTCGTCGCCGCCGGCGGCGCGGCGACGCAGGAGCGACGCCCGAGGCAGCAGGCCGAGCACCTGCTCGTCGTCGAGGGCGAGCCAGTCGCCCACCGTTATCGGCTCGACGCCACGTCGGAGCTTCACCGTGCGGTCTCCGCTCGGCGTGCGGACCTGCACCGCTACACCGTCGTGACGCAGCACCCGTCCGGGCTCCGCGTCGGGCCCGTGCTCGGCCAGCAAGGCGACCCAACGGTCGCCCCAACCGACGTCATCGAGAGCACTAGTCACAGCGCGAGGACGGTAACCCAGGATCTGTGGGCGCACAGGCACGCAATTCGTGCTCTGGCGCCCACAGATCTCGTACTACTTCTTGGGTGCGGGGGTGTAGACGCCCTTGGCCAGCTTGGGGGCCTGGCTGGGGGTCATGACCGCGTCCTTGAAGCCCTTGAGGGGGGTGATGCGGGCCTTCTTGGAAGCCTTGATCTTGATGGCCTCGCCGGTGGCGGGGTTGCGGCCCATGCGGGCAGCGCGCTCCACCTTGGCGAACTTCGCGAAGCCGGTGATGGCAACGGGCTCGCCCTTGGCGACGACGTGCGTGGTGACGTCGGTGAAGCCCTTGAGCACCGCGTCGACGGTCTTGGCATCGACGTCGGTGTGTGCGGCGATGGCCTTGACCAGGTCGCGTCGGTTCATCTGTGTGTCCTCCGTTGGACGTTGTTGTTGAGTGGACGTACGAGTCTGTCTGCTGCGACCGCCATGGGCGCGGATCCACCCTGCAACAGCGAGGTTTTGCGTCCCCAACCGGCGCGGAGATCAGACGTGTGCGAGGTCGGGCGCGTCGTCGGCGGGGCGGTGCTCCGGCTCGGGCAGGCCGGCGCTCCCCTCGACGTCGATCGCCGGCAGGGCCCGGTCGAGCCAGCGCGGCAGCCACCAGTTGGCATCGCCCATGAGGCGCATGGATGCGGGCACGAGCACCATGCGCACGATGGTGGCGTCGACCAGCACCGCGGTGGCGAGGCCGAGGCCCATCATCTTCACGATCGGGTCGTCGCCGAACACGAAGCCGAGGAAGACGCAGATCATGATGAGCGCGGCGCTGGTGATGACCCGGGCGGTGGCGGCGATGCCGGTGACGACGGAGCGGGTGCTGTCGCGGGTCTCGAGGTACTCCTCGCGGACTCGGGAGAGCAGGAAGACCTCGTAGTCCATCGACAGCCCGAAGAGGATGGCGAACATGAACATCGGCACGAACGAGACGATGGGCACCGTCTCGTCGAGCTGGATCACGTCCTTCAGCCAGCCCCACTGGAACACGGCGACCACCACTCCATAGGCGGCGCCGATCGAGAGCATGTTCAAGATCGCGGCCTTGAGCGGCACGAGCACCGAGCGGAACACGGCCATGAGCAGCAGGAACGACACGCCCACGACGGCGCCGATGAAGATCGGCAGGCGCCGGCCCACCTTGTCGGCCAGGTCGATGAACACGGCGGTCAGCCCGCTCACGTGGGCGTCGGCACCGGTGCCCTCGAGGACCTCGGGCACGATCTCCTGGCGCAGGCGGTGCACCAGCTCGGAGGTGGCCTCGTCCTGCGGCGCGCTGCGCGGGATGATCGGCAGCACGAGCGTGTCGCCGGCGTCGTTGACCTGCGGCGGGGCGACGAGGGCGACGTCGGGATCATCGGAGGCGGCGGCGGCCAGCGCCTCCGCCGGTGCCTGGTCGGAGTCGGGCAGCTCCACCACCACGAGCAGCGGCCCGTTGAAGCCGGGGCCGAAGCCCGCGCCGAGGAGGTCGTAGGCCTGACGTATCGAGGTGTCCGGGGCGCTGTTGCCGGCGTCGGTCTGCCCGAGGCGCATGCTGAGCAACGGCGCGGCGAGCAGCAGGAGGACAGCGGTGCCCCCGAGCAGGTAGCGCCACGGGTGGTCCGACACGTGGTGTCCCCAGCGCTCGGCCCGGGTCTGCGGTGCGTCGCCGCCGAGGCGAACGAGGCGCTCGGCCCGGTCAGCGGCGCGCTCCTCGCGGCGACGCACCCAGGGCAGCGTGGCGTGCGCGAGCCGGGGACCGGCAAAGCCGAGCAACGCCGGCAGGAGCGTGATGGATGCGAGCACCATCACCGCGACGACGATGGCTGCCGCGAAGCCCATGGTGGTGATGAGCGGGATGCCCGCGAGCGCCAGGCCGCAGATGGCGATGACGACGGTGCCGCCGGCGAAGATCACAGCTTGGCCGGAGGTGGCGTTGGCCCGACCGGCGGAGTCGGCCACGGTCAGACCCTCCGCCAGGTGCTGTCGGTGGCGGGTGACTACGAAGAGGGCGTAGTCGATGCCGACGCCGATGCCGATCATGGTTCCGAGGATCGGAGCGGTGGTGGCCACCTCGGTGACCGTGGCGAGGAGGGTGACCAGCGCCGTGCTCGTGGCCAGGCCGACCAGCGCGATGCCGATGGGCAGGCCCATGCCGACGACGGATCCGAAGGTCACAAGCAGGATGACCATGGCGGCCAGCACGCCGAGGGCCTCGGCGGCCTTGGTCTCCGGCTGCATGGAGTACTGGGCCAGGTCGCCGCCGATCTCGACGCGCACGCCGGCGTCGACCGCCGGCTGCATCGCGTCGCGCAGGTGCTCCAGCGCGGCCTCGCCGAGCACCGTGACGTCGACGTCGTAGGTGACCTCCGCCAGCCCCGTGCGCTCGGCCGCGGGGCTGTCGGGGTTGACCATCCCGGCGAGCACCAGCGCCGGCTCCGAGACAACGTGCTCGAGCCGTCCTACCTCGGCAAGGGCATCGGCGATCGCGTCGGCCCGCACCTCGTCGTTGAGGCTCCCGTCCTCGACGTGCAGCACGACCTGGGCGCGCCCACCGGCCGCGTCGGGGAAGCGCTCCTCGAGGAGGTCGATGGCGGCTTGCGACTCGACGCCGGGCACCCGGAAGTCGTCGTTGAACTCGCCGCCAGAAGACCGCGCGGCAACGGTGAGGACCACCGCCAGCACGACCCAAGCCAGCAGCACCCGCCGACGACGTTCCACCGCGAACCGCCCCAGCCGGTACAGCGCCCGCGTCATGCCGCCACCCTACGGGCCGGTGCGTTCCGCCCGCGAACTGCCCGAACCGGCACGTTCCCGAGATCTGTGGGCGCACAGGCACGCATTGCGTGCTCCTGCGCCCACAGATCTCGGGGTCTTGGGGTTCAGGGGAGGTGCTGCTCGAGGGTGAGGGCGGGGGCGAAGAGGTCGCCGTGGTCGGCGACGCGGGCGATCACCTCTGCGCTCTCGAAGCTCAGCGGCTCACCGGCGGCCGCCGCGTCGACCTCGTCCCAGGTGACCGGCGTGGAGACGGTGGGCCGGGGGCGAGCCCGCAGCGAGTACACGGCGACGGTCGTCTTGTGGCGGCTGTTCTGGCTCCAGTCGATGAAGACCTTGCCGGGCCGCTCGCTCTTCTTCATCACCGACGTGACGCGATCGGGGTGATGCTTCTCGAGCACCTGGGCGACGGCCAGCGCGAAGTCGGAGCACTGCTCGTGGGTGTGCGGCGAGTTGAGCGGCACGTAGAGCTGCATGCCCTTCGAGCCCGACGTCTTGGCCAGGCACTCGAGGCCGGCGAGGCGGTCGAGCACCGCCCGGATGTCGAGCGCCACCTCGGCGCACTCGCGGATGTCGGTCCCGGGCCCCGGGTCGAGGTCGAACACGCACATGGTGGGCGACTCGATGTCGGCGCCGCGCGCCATCGGTGCGTGGATCTCGAGCGCCGCCATGTTCGCCGACCAGGCCAGCGCGGCGACGGAGTCGAGCGCGCAGTACCCGATGTCGCCCTCGCGGTCGCCGGGGCCGAGGAAGGTGCCGATCCAGTCGGGTCGGTGCGAGGGGCAGCGCTTCTCGAAGAAGGAGGTGCCGTCGACCCCGTTCGGGTAGCGGCGCAAGGTGACGCCGCGATCGCCGATGTGGGGCACCATCACCTCGGCGAGGCGCACGTAGTGCTGGATGACCTCGCCCTTGGTGAAGCCGGCGTCGGGGTAGAGCACCTTGCCGAGGTTGGACACCTTGAGCTGGCGCCCGTCGACCTCGACGACCTGCTCGGAGCGATCCGCCGCCACGTCGGCGCGCTACGCGGACTTGCGGGTGCGCTTCTTGGCAGGCGCGGCGTCGGCCTCGCCCGAGGTGGCGGCAGGGTGGCGCTTGCGGGCCTGCTTCGCCTCCTTGACGCTGGCCTCGAGGGCCGCCATCAGATCGACGACCTTGTCCTCCGCGAGGGCGGCGGGCGGAGCGATGATCTCCGTCTTGCCCGAGGCCTTGGCCTCGATGAGGTCCATCACCTGGTTGCGGTAGGTGTCCTCGAACTTGTCGGGCTCGAAGCTCTCCTCCGACAGCGAGGCGATGAGCTGGCGAGCCATCGTCAGCTCCTTGTCGGAAACCTCCACGCCTTCGATCTCGGCGATCTCGGAGATGTCGCTCGGGGCGACGACCTCATCGGCGTAGACCATCGTCGACAGCACCAGCGCGCCGTCCTTGGGCCGGACCGCGCAGAGGTACTGCTTGGTGCGCATCACGAAGCGGGCGATGCCGACCTTGCCCGACTCCTCCATGGCCTTGGTGAGCAAGGCGTAGGGCTTGAGCGTGGCCTTGTCGGGGGCGACGTAGTAGGCGGAGTCGTAGAAGACGGGATCGATGTCGGCGAGGTCGACGAACTCCTCGATGTCGATGGTGCGGCTCGCCGTGGGGTCGAGCGAGGACAGCTCATCGTCGCCGACGGTGACGTACTCCCCCGACGACAGCTCGTAGCCCTTCACGATGGCCTCGCTGGGCACCTCTTCGCCGTCGGCGGCGGAGACCTTCTTGTACTTGATGCGCGATCCCGTGCGGGAGTCGAGCTGGTTGAAGTGAACCGACTTCCGCGACACCGCGGCGTACAGCTTGATGGGGATGTTCACCAGCCCGAACGAGATGGCGCCGCTCCAGATGGCTCTCGGCATCGCGTGAGTATTCCCAATGTGATCGAAAATGACCAGGGCGCTTCAGATGAGGCGACGGTCGGTGGCCCAGCGGGTGAGCTCGTGGCGGCTGGAGAGCTGGAGCTTCCGGAGCACCGCGGAGACGTGGGTCTCGACCGTCTTGACCGAGAGCGACAGCCGTCGGGCGATCTCCTTGTAGGTGTAGCCCCTGGCGATCAGCCGCATCACCTCTCGCTCTCGCGGGGTGAGCTGGTCCATCTCCGGATCGCTGATCGCCGGGGCTTCGTCCCCGGCGAAGGCGTCGAGCACGAAGCCCGCCAGGCGGGGCGAGAACACGGCGTCGCCGTCCCGCACCCGCTGGATGGACCGGGCCAGCTCCTCTGACGAGATCGTCTTGGTGACGTAGCCCCGAGCGCCGGCCCGGATGACAGCGATCACGTCCTCGGCGGCATCGGACACCGACAGCGCCAGGAACACGACCTCTGGCAGCTCGTGGCGGATCGTCTCCAGCACCGCCTTGCCCCCTCCGCCGGGCAGGTGGACGTCGAGGAGCACGACCTCCGGATGCGTGGCGCGGATGCCGGCCACCGCCGACTCGACGTCGGCCGCCTCGCCCACGACGACCACCCCGTCGCCGAGCTCGGCGCGCACGCCGCTTCGGAACATCTGGTGGTCGTCGACCAGGAACACTCGTGCCGGGTTCACCGCTTGGCCTCCTGATCTGGTGTGCGAGCGATCTCCATCGTCACCTCTGTGCCCTCGCCCGGCGTGGTGTGCACCTCAGCCTTGCCGCCATGGCGAGCCATGCGGCCGATGATCGACTGGCGCACGCCCAGACGGCCGGGTTCGACCTCGTCGAGCACGAACCCGTTGCCGCGGTCGCGCACGAAGGCGCTGACCTTGCTGCGCTCCACCTCGACGTACACCGACACCTCGTCGACCCCGGCGTGGCGGGCGGCGTTGTTGGCGGCCTCCCGCAGCGCGGCGACGAGCGCCTCAAGGCGCGGCTCCATGGCGCAGTCGCCCACCACCACGAGGTCGACCTCCACGTCGTGGCCGTCCTCGACGTCGGTGACCAGGCGCTCGAGAGCCGCGTAGAGGGTGTCGGGCGGGGCACCGTCGCCCTCGGGCGGGCGCTCGTCGTAGAGCCAGGCCCGCAGCTCGCGCTCCTGGCGGCGAGCGAGGGTGCGGGCGCGGCCCGGAGCCTCGGCCCGCTGGATGAGAGCGAGGGTCTGCAACACGGAGTCGTGGAGGTGGGCGGCGATCTCGGAGCGCTCCTCGGAGCGGATGCGCTGGCGACGCTCGACGCCAAGGTCGCGACCGAGGCGGAGGATCCAAGGGCCGACCAGGAGACCGACGCCGACGCCGGTGGCCACGACCGCGAGGCCGATGTGGCCGATCTGCTCGGCCACGCCGCCGGACGCGAAGAGGATCGCCAGTCCGACGACCAGCAGCAGACCTCCACCCGCGGCTCGCAGCACCAGGCCCCTGGTGCGGTCGACAGCCGCGGTGCGGGTCCACACCAGCGCGAAGCCGAGGGCCGCGAGGCCGGAGGCCCAGACGATCGACGCGGGGAGCAGCACGTCGAGCTGTCCGAACAAGAGGAGCGCGCCGACGGTCATCATGCCGACGCCGACGGCGCGCTCGGCGCTGGGCTCAGGCGGCTCCTCGGCCCCGTCGTCATCGCCGACGCGGGGGACGGTGGTGGGACGCGGCTCGCCGAGCAGGAGCCAGGCCACGAGGTACAGCAGAGCGCCGCTGCCGTTGGCGATCGTGAGCACGGCCACCGCCAGGCGGAGCACGTTCGCGTCGACCCCGAGGCTGTGGCCGAGCCCACCGCACACACCGGCGACGACCCGGCGGTCGCTGGAGCGCGCCAGGTCGGTCGGGAGCCGCAGTGAGCGACGGATGTCAGGGCGCGCGGGGGTGGCCATCTGCCCTAGATGATCCCATGCCACCCTGGCGTAGGGCATCGGGGGCTTCCCTGGTCCGGACCCCGAGGCGTGGCTTCCTTCAGGGTGATCCCCGATTGTGAGGGGCGGCGTTCCGGCCGATGCTGGGTCCATGGACACCTCCGCCTCCGCCGACCCCTCCGGCGCGTCGCCCCCTCCCCCTCCCCCACCGTTCGACCCCGCCAACCCCCCTGGTCCGCGCCAGCTGCGCCGACGCCCCGAGCAGGGCCACATCGCAGGCGTGTGCGCCGGCGTCGCGGAGTACTTCAACGTCGACCCGGTGATCGTGCGCATCGCCGCGGTGGTGCTGCTCGTCAGCGGCCCCGGCCTGATCGCCTACATCCTGGCGTGGATCTTCGTGCCCGAGGCGCGCAGCGACGCGCCGATCGTCGCCCCCACCGAGCCGGCCGACGCCAAGGACCGGGGGATGCAGATCTTCGGCATCGTGCTCCTGGCCCTCGCGGTCAGCGTGCTCTGGGGCGACTGGTGGTCGCCGTCGCGGCGCTGGCTCTTCCCGGTCGGCCTCATGGCCCTGGGCGCCTGGCTGCTGCTGCGCCGAGGAGACGGGCGACCGATCCACCAGCACGGCTCGCCGAGCCACTGGCACGGATCGCACTGGTCCGGCCGCAACTGGGGCGGGGTGCACGACACGGGCGGAACCA
>DATCYI010000591.1:0-3158 GCA_036570385.1 Acidimicrobiales bacterium
GACGTCGAGCGGGTCGACGAGCAGCGCCGCGTCGCCGGCGACCTCGGCGGTGGAGGTGGTGGCCGACGTGACGACGGCGGCGCCCTGGGCCATGGCCTCGAGCACCGGCAGGCCGAAGCCCTCACGCAGGCTGGGGTAGGCGACGACGGTCGCTGCTGCGTAGAGGGCGTCGAGGTCGGCGCGGGGCACGAACCCCAGCCGGCGCACCCCGGCCATCGCACTGATGTCGGGCAGCCCGTCGCTCCAGCCGTCAGGGCCGACCAGCACGAGCTCCGCGCCGCGATCCGGGTCGAGCCGTCCGAAGGCCGCGAGCAGCCGGGCCAGGTTCTTGCGGGGCTCGGCGGTGCCGGCGAAGAGCACGAACGGCCGGTCGAGCCCGTAGGCGGAGCGGACCCGCTCGGCCTCCCCGTCTGCGACAGCCACCGCGCTCGTGCCCCAGGGCGTGATGCGCAGCCGCGCCGCTTCGATGCCGGCCGCCACGCAGTCGGCCCGGGTGGCCTCGGACGGGCACACGACGATCGCCGCCTCGGCACGGACGATGTCGAGGAACCGGTTGAACACGCGCACGCCCCGCGCGGTGAAGTGCGAGGGCTCGTGCAGGAAGTGCAGGTCGTGCACGGTCGCCACCATCGGCGCCCGCGATGCCGACGCCACGTGGGCGGTGGCGTGCACCACGTCGACGGCTCCGGTGGCCCGCTCGACCCGGGGGCGGCGGAGCCTCTGCCACGACTCGTAGAGCGCCAGCCTGGGCAGCGGCAGCCCCACGACCGGGATCGGTGGGCGCCACGGCTCCGGCGCCGGATCCCGATGGCGGGCGCTCACGCCTATCTGGTCGACGTCGCCCCGGGCAGCGACCGCAGCGACCGCGTCGAGCGTGGCGCGCGCCGTGCCGCCGGGCACCTTGTGCCAGCACTGCTCGAGGGTGACGGCGACGCGCATGGGCTGACCGGGGAGTCTGGCATGCCGGACCCAAGGGCCCGCCCTGGGCGGTCGGGCGGCGACCCCTTGCAACGGGCCGACAGTCGGTAACGTCGTCGTCCATGTCGTCCTCGTTCGCCGCACCCGCCCCCCGATGAGGGTCCTGGTCACCGGAAGCGCCGGTCTGATCGGCTCCGAGGCCGTCGAGTTCTTCGACGGGATGGGCTTCGACGTCATCGGCGTCGACAACAACATGCGGGCCGACTTCTTCGGGCCCAACGGCGACACCACCTGGAACCGGCAGCGCCTCGAGGCGGTGTGCAGCCGCTACACCCACCGCGACCTCGACATCCGTGATCGTGGGGCCGTCGAGGACCTGATCCGCACGTCGGGCGTCGAGCTGGTGATCCACGCCGCGGCCCAGCCCAGCCACGATCTCGCCGCGTCCCGGCCCTTCGACGACTTCGACGTCAACGCCGGCGGAACGCTGAACCTGCTCGAGGCCTGCCGCCGCCACGCCCCCGATGCCGTGTTCATAACGGTGTCGACGAACAAGGTGTACGGCGACAACCCGAACCAGGTGCCGCTGGTCGAGCTGGAGACCCGCTGGGACTACGCCGATCCGGCCATGTCCGAGGGCATCGACGAGACGATGTCGATCGATGGGTGCCTGCACTCCCTCTTCGGCGCGTCAAAGGTCGCTGCCGACGTCCTCACCCAGGAGTACGGGCGCTACTTCGGTCTGCGCACCGGTGCCTTCCGAGGCGGCTGCCTCACCGGACCGCACCACTCCGGCGTGGAGCTGCACGGCTTCCTGTCGTACCTCGTGCACACCGCCATGCGGGAGGGCGAGTACACGATCTTCGGCTACAAGGGGAAGCAGGTCCGCGACCAGATCCACTCCGCCGACGTGATCTCAGCGTTCTGGGCCTTCGCGCAGGACCCCCGGCCCGGCGAGGCCTACAACCTCGGCGGCGGCAAGGCCAACGCGGCCAGCCTGCTCGAGTGCGTCGACCTCGTGGCCGAGGCGAGCGGCGGCAAGCGGCCCAACCTCACCTACGACGAGCAGGCCCGGGTGGGCGACCACATCTGCTACTACACGGACATGGCCAAGTTCCGGGAGCACTACCCGGCCTGGCAGCAGCGCCACAGCCTCGATGCGATCGTCGAGGAGATGGTGGGCGCCGTGGCCGCCCAGCAGTCGTGACCGGGCGCAGCTGATGCGGCTGACGCTCGTCAACCAGTACTACGCGCCCGACATCAGCCCCACGGCGCAGATGGCGGCCTCGCTCGCCGAGCACCGAGCCGATCGCGGCGACCAGGTCACGGTCATCACCGGGCGGGCCGGCTACCTCGAGGGCATCTCGCCGGCCGGCGCCCTGCGGGCGGGGCCCGGGCTGCGGATTCGCCGAGCGTGGACCCCCGACCTCGGCAAGTCGTCGGTGCCCCGCCGGCTGCTCGGCTACGTCGCCTTCCTCATCGGTGCGTCTGCTCGCCTGCTCGTGCTGCGACGCCAGGACGTGATCGTGGCGATGACCACGCCACCGTTCGTCGTCGTCACCGCGCTGCTCCACAAGCTGCTGCACCCGCGGACCCGGATCGTGCTGTGGAGCATGGACTGCTACCCCGACGCCGCCGAGCGCTTCGGCGAGCTGCGCCCCGGGGGTTCGGTGAGCAGCCGCCTCCGACAGCTCAACCGCTGGATCTTCCGCCGGCTCGACATCGTGGTCTGCCTCGACGGCGCCATGAGCGAGCTGCTGTCGTCGCAGTACGCGAGCGGCGGCGAGCCCGAGCACGTCATCGTGCCCAACTGGGAGCGCCTCGAGCTGTTCCCGGTCGAGGCCGCCCCGACCGAGTGGGACGGCTACCAGGACCTGCCCGTCGACCGCCGCGCCGTCGTGCTGTACCTCGGCAACACCGGCGTCGGCCATCGCTTCGACACTGTGCTCGACGCCGCCGAGGAGCTCCGCGACGACGCCGTCTTCCTCTTCATCGGCGGCGGCGCCCGCTGGGACGACCTGCGCGACGACGCCGCCCGGCGGAAGCTGACGAACGTGCTGATGCACGGCTACGTGCCCAAGGAGCAGACGCCGGCGGTGATGGCCGGCGCCGACCTCGCCTTGATCACGCTCGACGAGCGCTCGCTCGGAGTGATGAGCCCCTCGAAGCTGCACGCCAACCTGGCCGCCGGACTTCCCGTCCTGTACGTCGGGCCGCCCGGCAGCAACGTCGACGAGGCG
>DATCYI010000592.1:0-3462 GCA_036570385.1 Acidimicrobiales bacterium
CGAACCACAGCACGGGCGCGTCCCGCAGCCGGATCGCGGCCGGCAATCCGAGGCGGCTCATGTCGGTGCCGTCGGGGGCGAACGGACGACGGTCCAGAGCGAGACGAGGACCAGCGACATCCCGGCGACTGCCCAGCGGCCCGGCCGTTCGTCAGTGAGCAGCAGGCCGAAGGCGACGCCGAACACCGGCGCCAGGAACGTCCACGCCGCCAGCTGAACAAGTGGGGAGCGCAGTGTCTCGGTGAACCACGCCCAGAACGCCCAGGCCGAACCGACAAGCGCGAGAAACGCAAGCGACACCACGAAGCGGGGTGACCAGTCGATCCGGGGCACACCTTCGAAGCGAACCACAGGACCGGGGCGTCTCGAAGACCCCAGCGGATGGCCACGAAGCAGCCGCCCCAAGCCGCGGTCACCAACAGCATCCGCCCGGGACGGGGCCTAGCGAGGCCGCCCGTGCCTCCAGTCACCCCCGGCGCCCGTTGCCCTTCTGGCGCGGCGCGTGGTGTGCGGACCGGCGAGGGGGCTCGGAGGGTCACACCGTGACGCCCGAGCTGTCCGGCTCGTCCTTGCGGGCAGCCGGCACCACATCCGAAACACCGGCGTCGGAGCGCGTGCGGGCTGTTTGGGAGGGCAACCGAAGGCGCTTGAGCAGCAGGGCGTTGACGGCGACGAGGAAGCTCGACCCGGACATCGAGAGGGCGGCGATCTCGGGTCGGAGAGTGAGCCCGAAGGCTGGTTCGAACACGCCGGCCGCGATGGGCAGGGCGATGACGTTGTAACCGATCGCCCAACCCAGGTTCTGGCGCATCTTGCGGGCTGTGCCCCGGCCGATCTGCAGGGCGACGGCGACATCGAGGGGGTCGCTGCGCATGAGGACGATGTCAGCGGTCTCGATGGCGACGTCGGTGCCGGCGCCGATGGCCACGCCGATGTCGGCCTGGGCGAGGGCGGGGGCGTCGTTGACGCCGTCGCCGACCATCGCCACCTTCTTGCCGGTTGCTTGCAGCTCGGCGACCTTGGCCGACTTGTCACCCGGGAGGACGTCGGCGATCACCGTCGTGACGCCGAGCAGCTCGCCGATGCGCTTGGCGGTGGCTTCGTTGTCGCCGGTCAGCATGACGACCTCGGTGCCGAGTCGGCGGAGTTCGGCGACCGCTTCTGCGGCAGTGGGGCGGGGGGCGTCGGCCATGCCGACCAGGCCGGCGGCGCGACCGTCGATGGCGACAAGGACGGCGGTGCGGCCACCCTCCGCGAGCTCCTGACGGCGGTCGGCGAGCTGGTTGAGCTCGATCCCTTCGCGTTCCATGAGCCGGCGGTTGCCGACCACGACGCGCTGACCGTCGAGGGTGGCGAGGGCGCCGTGGCCGGGGATGCTCTCGAAGTCCTCGGCCCGCAGCGTCGGCACCCCACGCCGTTCCGCCTCGGTGACGATCGACTGCGCCAAGGGATGCTCGGACTCGCGCTCGACAGCGGCGACGAGTGCGAGGAGTCGTCCCTCGTCGATCCCTTCAGCGACGACGTCGGTGACTTCGGGCTCGCCCTTGGTCAACGTGCCGGTCTTGTCCATGATGACGACGTCGATGTGGGCGGCAGCCTCGAGCGCCATGGCGTTCTTGAACAGCACACCGCGGTTCGCGCCGAGTCCGGTGCCGACCATGATCGCGGTCGGGGTGGCGAGGCCGAGGGCGTCGGGGCAGGTGATGACCACGACGGTGATGGCGAACAGCATGGCCTCGCTCACCGGTCGGCCGGCCAGGACGCTCCACACCAAGAAGGTGCCGGTGCCGCCGATGAGGGCGACGAACACCAGCCAGAACGCCGCTCGGTCGGCGAGACGCTGTCCCGGGGCCTTGGAGTTCTGGGCTTCCTGGACGAGCTTGACGATCTGGGCGAGGGCGGTGTCGGCACCGACCTTGGTCGCACGGACGCGGAGGGTGCCGGTGGTGTTGAGGGTGGCACCGATCACCGTGTCGCCGGGGGCCTTGTGCACGGGAAGGCTTTCGCCGGTGACCATGGATTCGTCGATGTCGCTGTCGCCTTCCTCGACCGCGCCGTCGACGGCGATCTTCGAGCCGGGGCGGACCAGCAGGAGGTCGCCGACCGCGACCTCTGCGGTCGGGACCTCGACGTTCTCGCCGTCCCGTATCACTGTCGCCATGGGCGGGGCGAGGCTCAGGAGCGCCCGAATGGCTTCGTTGGCGCCGCCGCGGGCCCGCATCTCGAACCAGTGGCCGAGAAGGACGAACGCCGAGAGGACGGTGGCTGCCTCGTAGAAGACCTCACCGCCACCGGTGAGGGTGACTCCGAGTGAGTAGAGCCAGCCGGCGCCGACGGCGACCGCGACGAGGACCATCATGTCCAACGTCCGGGCTCGGAGCGCACGGACGGCTCCGTCGAAGAAGATCCACGCCGAGTAGAAGATGACCGGCAGGCTCCACAGGAGCATGAAGACGTCGTCGCGCAGCCCGAACGGGGCGCTCACCTTGAAGTTGAGGACGTCACGCCCGATCGGTGACCAGAGCAGCACCGGGATCGAGAACAGCGCAGCGATCAGGAACCGGCGGCGCATGTCGGCGACCATGTCAGCCATCGACATGCCGGCGCCGTGGCCGCCGTGACCCATCACGTCGTGCGGCGACCGCTGGAGCGTCGGCTCCCCGGTCCCCTCCGGGGCGTCATCCGCGCCATGTGCGCCATGGGCGTCATGGACTCCACCCTGCGTGGCGTCACCGCCCCGCTGCGGCTCGTTCATCGGATGGCACACGTGACGGGGAACCGATTGCCCAGCGCAGTGGTAGCCGCACTCCTCGACCCATCGCCGTAGCTCTCCGATGTTGGTGGCCGAGGGGTCGTAGGACACCGTGGCCGTCTGCGCCACCGGGTTCGCCTCGACGCTTCGCACGCCCTCCAGGCGGCCGAGTGTGCCCTCGACGACCGCCTTCTCGCTGGCCCAGTGCAGGCCCTTCACCTCGAGCACGGCCGTGGCGAGCCGGTCGCCCGAAGGCGCCTCTACCGAGTGATCGCGGTGGTCATGCGAGCCGAGATTTGTCACTGGTTGTCTCCTCGAGCGGCGCGGACGACCCGCGGGTACCTCGATCGTCGTCGATCGGCTCCCCCAGCGAATCCGTGGACGGTACGGAGCCCCCTCTGCGTACTTCCCCACCTGCGCCAGGCAGGCGGAGCTCGTCGGGGCCGTGGCGCGCTACGGACCGCTCGATCCCCCAGCGGGCCCTACGATCTCCGACGCCATGTCATCGATGAAGCCGGGCTCGACGCCGGCACCCTTGGACACCGAAGATCCCAGCCCGATGGTCGGCGGCTGGCCGGAACGTCTGCGCACACTGCTGCGCGCTGCCGTCGAGCTGAGCGCGCCGCACGAGCGCGACGACGTCCTGCAGGAGATCGTCGACAGCGCGGCCGTCGTCGCGGACGCTCGCTACGTCGCCTTGGGCATCTACG
>DATCYI010000593.1:0-3197 GCA_036570385.1 Acidimicrobiales bacterium
CGACGGGGGCCACGTGCAGGAACACCACGAGCCCGCCGAGCAGCGCCTGCGCGAACACGCCGGCCACGAGCCCCCAGGACCACCGGGTGAGGTCGCTGCGGCGCGGGGATCGCCGCAGCGAGCCGAGCACCGCCACGCCCACTGCCACCGACACGGCGCCGGTCACGAGGCGGTTCCCGAACTCGATCCAGCCGTGGTTGCCGGTCGCTCCCCGTGGGACGAGCGACCCGTCCTCGCAGGCCGGCCAGGTGGGGCATCCCATGCCCGACTCGGTGAGCCGCACAGCGGCTCCCGTGACGATGATCGCGCCGAGGGCGACCAGCGCTGCGACCGTGATCGCCCGGTACGCCTGCGGCGAGATGGTGACCCGCCGGAGCGAGTCGAGGCGCGAGGTGATGCGCTGCACGGGGCCAGCGTACGGATGTCCGTGGTCCGCGCTCCAGACGCCGCCGCAGCGCTGCCTGCGGGTTCGCCCGGCGGAGGAGGCCGGACCTACCCTGCCGTACGTGTCCGCTCCCGTGCTCTCACGTCGCGCCCGCATAGCTGGCTACGTGGCGCTAACGAAGCCTCGGATCATCGAGCTCCTGCTCATCACCACGGTCCCCACGATGATCGTCGCCGAGCGGGGGCTGCCCTCGCTGTGGCTGATCACCTGCACGGTCCTCGGCGGCACCATGGCCGCCGGCGGCGCCAACGCCATCAACATGTACGTCGACCGCGACATCGACAAGATCATGGAGCGCACCCAGAAGCGCCCGCTCGTGACGGGCGTCATGTCTCCCCGGGCCGCGCTCACCTTCGCCGTCTGCCTCGAGGCGGTCGCGTTCGGGTTCCTCTGGCTGACCGTCAACCTGCTCAGCGCCGTGCTGGCCGTCGCCGCCTGCCTCTTCTACGTGTTCGTCTACACGCTGTGGCTGAAGCGCACCTCGAGCCGCAACATCGTGATCGGCGGAGCGGCCGGCGCGGTCCCCACTCTCATCGGCTGGAGCTCTGTCACCAACTCCCTCGACTGGGCGCCCGTCATCCTCTTCGCGATCATCTTCTACTGGACCCCGCCGCACTTCTGGGCCCTGGCGATCAAGTACAAGGACGACTACGCGTCGGTCGACGTGCCGATGCTGCCGGTCGTCGAGACGCTGCGCACGACTTCCGTGCGCATCCTCGGGTACACGCTCCTGCTGTGGGCCCTCACCGTCTTGTTCTCGCCGGTGGCCGGCATGGGGCACCTCTACCTCGGCTCGGCGATCGTCCTCGGCGCGGTGTTCACCTGGTACGCCGTCCGGCTGGTGCGCATGCCCGAACCAGGCAGCGGCGTCAGCATCTCCGGTGGCGCGGCGGAGCTGGCCGTGCGGGGCACAGCCATGAAGCTCTTCACCTGGTCGATCACCTACATCACGCTGCTGTTCGGGGCGATGGCCGCCGACGAGCTGCTGCGGTCGGGCTGGTGAACCGGTTGAGCCGCGAGGCCCAGGGCCAGGTTCGAAGCGGCGCGGCCCATCTGACTAGATTCCAAAACCGAACCCGTCCGCTCCCCCAGGTGCCTCGATGACCGTCACCGAAGACGTTCCCACCGCCGCGTCGGCGCCGCCAGAGCCGGCGGCCCCGGCGCCTGCAGCCTCAGGCCTCGCGGCCGTCCTCGGCTCCGGCGACCACAAGGTCGTCGGGCGCCTCTGGATGGTGGCCTCGCTGGTGCACCTGGTCCTCGTGGGCCTCGCCGCGATCGCCACGGCTGCCGAGAAGATCGACACAAGCACGCTCGACGTGGTCGGTGACGACTGGTTCGCCCAGGTGTTCACCTTCCGCTCCATCGGCGGCGCCTTCCTGTTCCTCCTGCCGCTCACCATCGGCATCTTCACAGCGGTCGTGCCGCTCCAGGTCGGCGCACCCACCATCGCCTTCCCTCGCGCCGCTTCGGCTGCCGCCTGGGCCTACCTGGTCGGCAGCGGGCTGATCGTCGGTGCCTACGCCATCGGCGGCGGCCCCTACGGGAGCGACGTCGACGGGCTGCGCCTGTTCGTCGTCGCCTTCGGCCTGGTGCTCCTCGCCCAGATCGTGGCCTGGATCTGCATCGTCACGACCGCCGTCACCCTGCGGGCCCCGGGCCTGAGCCTGCCCCGCCTGCCGCTCTTCTCCTGGTCGGCCGTGGTCGCCGGTGGCGTTTGGCTGCTCACCTTGCCCGTGCTGCTCACCCTGGTCGCCCTCACCTACGTCGACATCCGCTACGGCGGCAGCGAGGGCATCTTCGGCGGCGGTGCCGCCACCGTCTACGAGCGGATCTCGTGGACCTTCCACCAGCCCACGATCTACGCCTTCGCCATCCCGGCGCTCGGGATCGTCGGCTCCGTGGTGCCGGTGTTCTCGGCCACGCGGCACCAGTCGCACCGCCTGGCCATGGGCCTCGTCGGGGCGTTCGGCGCCCTCGCCGTCGGCGCCTGGGCCATCCCGTCGTTCGCGGGCAGCGAGGCCCGCCCGTGGCTCTACGAGATCCCGTGGATCGTCGTCTCCTTCGCCATCGTGCTCCCGCTGCTCGGCCTGCTCGGCCTGTGGGCCCTCACCGCCAGGGCCGGCAAGCTCACGCTCGGCAGCCCCCTCATCTTCGGCCTGGTCGCCGTGCTGATGCTCCTCGTCGGCGCGATCGCCGGGGCCGTGCAGGCGATCGAACCGCTCGAGACGCTGCTCGACGGCGACGCCGCCGGCCCCCTGTTCGGCACCACGTGGACCACCTCGGTCGCCTCCTACGTCGTGCTGGCCACCGCAGCCGCCCTCTTCGGCGGCGCCATCTACTGGGCGCCCAAGGTGATCGGACGCTCGTTCGCCGAGGGTCCGGCCAAGGCGATCGCCGTGGTGATGCTCGCCGGCACCGTGCTCTGGAGCTTCCCCGAGCTCCTCGCCGGGCTGTTCGGCCAGGCCGCCCTGCCGGGCACCCTCGCCGAGAACGAGGACACGATCGAGGCGCTGAACGCCGCCACCACCGTCGGCGGCGTGCTCCTGGCCCTCGCGGCCGCCGGCTTCGTGGCCCTCCTGCTCAAGGCGCTCAGCAGCAGCGACCTGCCGGGTGACGACCCCTGGTCCGGCCACACGCTCGAGTGGGCCACCAGCTCCCCGCCGCCGGTCGGCAACTTCGCCAGCCTCCCCGAGATCACCTCGGAGGCCCCGCTCTACGACGCTCGCCACCGCACCGAGGAGGCGTCCGCCTG
>DATCYI010000594.1:0-6104 GCA_036570385.1 Acidimicrobiales bacterium
ACCAGGTGTGGCCGCCGGGGCCGTAGTCGTTCCACAGGTGGGCGATGGAGAGCTGGCCGAGCCGGTTGTGGAGGTTCGTCATCATCTGCCACACGGCCAGCTCGACGGGGTCGCCGACGTCGCCGCCTGGCCCGCCGGGCAGGCCGTTGCCGGTGTGGAGCTCCACGTAGGTGCTCCGCAGGTTGTCGGCGAGGTCCCACGGGTTGTGCCCTCGCCAGCGGATCTCCTGGGTGGCTCGCAACCCGTAGACGCCGGCGAGCGGAGCGCCGTCCTCCATGCCTGAGGTCTGTGCGAGCAGCTGCACCGGGATGGTGTTGGTGTCGACGGCTCCCGAGAAGGCCGCTGCGGCCACGAACATGTCCGGGTGGCGGGTGGCGTAGCCCATGGCGCCGCCCCCGCCCATCGAGAGCCCGGCGACGGCTCGTCCGTGGCGCTGGCCGATCGTCGGCAGTGTGGCGTCGACCCACGGGAGCAGCTGGCCGATGATGAACGTCTCCCACATCGGCGGCCCGCCCTCGCCGGCGTTGTACCAGTCGACGTAGTTGCCGTGCTTGAGGTTGTCCGGCATCACCACGATGAGCGGCAGCCCGGCCGTGGCCGCCGCGGCATCGCCCACCTCGGTCCAGTCGCGGTAGCTACCGCCTCCTCCGTGGAGCAGGAACAGCATCGGGTAGCGGGTGGCGCCGGAGGGGTCGTAGCCCTCGGGCAGCAGGACCCGCACCGAGGTGTCGTGGGTCAGCGCCGGGGTGCGGAACGTGTACTCGTGGAGCCGCTCGGACAGCGCCTCGTGCGCCACCACCTCGAGGTCGTCGACCGTGATGCGCTCGCGCTCATCGGCCGAGGCCGCGGCCGGCGTCGCCGACACGATGGCGAGGAGCCACGCCAGCAGCAGGACCCGCGCCGCGCGCCACCCGCTCACGGACCCGCGTTGCGGCACTAGCCGAACCTCGGATCTGGCCGCGCCGCCGAACGCGCCGACCGCGTCGGCCCGCAGCTGATCGGGCATGAAGAGGAGGAGTTTGGGACGCGGCATGCGGGCTGGGCTCAAGGCACCTAGTGCTCACTAAGCCCCGGATAAGTAAGCACGGAGTGCGACTCGGTGTCAACGCGATGTCCGGGCCGCCCCCGCAGCCCTCCGGTGTTCGTCCAGCGGCGATCTGTCTGGCGTTGCAGCGACTATCGATGCGTCGATGACCGGGCGGGCAAAGCGGTTGTTCATGTCGTGGTCGTGCGGGAGGCTCCGGGCATGGCGACCTTCGTGCTGATCCACGGGGGCGGAGACGTCGGTTGGTACTGGCACCTCGTCGAGCAGGAGCTGCGTGCCCGCGGGCACGACACCATCGCTCCCGACCTGCCGACCGACGACGACTCGGCCACCCTCTCCGACTACGCCGACAGCGTGGTGAGCGCCATCGGGGAGCGCCGCGGCCTGGTGGTCGTCGGCCAGTCCTACGGCGGCTTCACGGCGGCGCTGGTCGCCGGACGGCTGGCGGTCGATGCGCTCGTGTTCGTGGCGGGGATGATCCCTGCGCCAGGCGAGAAGCCGGCCGACTGGTGGACCAACACCGGCTACGGCGACGCGCTGGCAGAGCAAGCCGAGCTCGACGGCGGGCTGACCGGCAACGACGACCCCTACGTGGCCTTCTTCCACGACGTTCCCCGCCCGCTGGCCGAGGAGGCGATGGGCAAGTCGCGGGGCGAGTCCGAAGCGGCATACAACAGCCCCTGGCCGCTCGAGGCGCTGCCCGCCGTGCCGACGCGGTTCGTGCTGTGCACGGAGGATCGGTTCTTCCCCGCCGCGTTCGCGCGCCGCCTGGTCGAGGAGCGGCTCGGCGTCGAACCTGAAGAGATCGCGTCGGGCCACTGCGTCGCCCTGAGCCGGCCTAAGGAGCTGGCAGACCTGCTGGCGAGCAGCGCTAAGTCCTGAGGGGCCCGCTAGGACGGCTGTCACGTCGCGGCGAGCTGTCTCGTCAGCAGAGAGGATGTCGGCACCGGGCCGACGATGACTGGAAGGACGAGCCATGCAACGGATGGACATCTCCCAGGTCGCACCCGACCTGTACAAGGCGCTGCTGGGCGTAGAGACGTACCTGCGAGGGTCCGTGGAGCCGGCCACCTACGAGCTGGTGAAGCTGCGGGCGTCGATCACCAACGGGTGCCTCTTCTGCGTCGACATGCACACCAACGACGCGATGAAGGCCGGCGAGACCACGCAGAGGCTCTTCGGCCTGGCCGCCTGGCGCGAGGCGCCTTGGTACACCGACGCCGAGCGAGCCGCGCTGGCGCTCACCGACGCGGCGACCACGCTCGGGCCTGACGGCGTGCCCGACGACGTCTGGCATGAGGCCGCCGAGCACTTCGACGAGAAGGCGCTGGCCGACCTGGTGGGGGCGATCGCGATGATCAACCTGTGGAACCGTGTGGCGGTGCCGACCCGCTCGACCCCGCTCAGCGCCCGGTAGCGCACCCCGCCGTGGAGGCAGCGCCGATCGACGACGCGCTCGAGGCCGAGCGCCCCCGGCTCGTGGCGCTCGCCTACCGGATGCTGGGGTCGATGGCCGACGCCGAGGACGTGGTGCACGACGCGGTGCTCCGCGCCCGCGCCGCGGCTCCGAGCGAGCTGCGGTCGCCGGCCGCCTACCTCACGACCACGACCACCCGGACGGCGATCGACCACCTCCGCTCGGCCCGGGTCCGCCGCGAGAGCTACGTCGGTCCGTGGCTGCCGGAGCCGGTCGTCGGCGACGCTGTCGCCGATCCCGAGAGCGCCGCCGAGCTGGCCGACTCGCTGTCGATGGCGTTCCTGGTCGTGCTCGAGTCGCTGACTCCGGCCGAGCGCGCAGCGCTGCTGCTCCACGACGTCTTCGGGCTCCCCCACGCCGAGGTGGCGGACGCGGTCGGTGTCAGCGTCCCGGCGAGCCGCCAGCTCGTGCACCGAGCCCGCCAGCACGTGGAGGCGCGGCGACCACGCTTCGAGGTCGACCGTGCCCGACACGCCGAGCTCGTCGAGCGCTTCACCGCCGCCTGCAACGGCGCGGACCTCGACGAGCTCCTCGACCTGCTGACCGCCGACGCCACCTACGTCGCCGACGGCGGAGCCACGACCAAGGCGGCCCGCCACCCCATCGTCGGCGCCACCCGGGTGAGCCGGTTCATGGCCTACGTCTACGGGCGGCGAGCCCGCAGCAAGTCAGCCGAGCGAATCGAGCTCAACGGCGAGCCGGCCATCGCGATCTACTTCAGAGGCAAGCTCGACTCAGTCCTGTTCATCGAGCCCGGCCCCGACGACCGGGCCACCACCATCTACGCCCTGCGCAACCCCGAAAAGCTGGCCCGGATCCGCGCCACCCTCCCCGGCCCCACCTGAACCCGCTGGCCGAGCGCGCCCTCAGCGGGCGAAGGGCGGTTGGTACCAGGGCTGGTAGAGCTGCATGGGGCCGGCGGCGGGGACGAGGAACGTGGTGACGAGGCCGTAGCCCATGTCGCGGACCTCGTCGGTGAACGTCACGCCCTTCGCCGTCAGCTCGGCGATGGTGGCTTCGATGTCGTCGCACAGGAACGAGATGTCGTGGTGCGGCGTCGTCGCCCACACCTCGCCTTCCGCGCTCTTGGTGGGATGGATGCCCATCTCGGTCGGCGGCGTCTCGAAGATCAGCCATCCACCGCCGCTGTCGATCGAGGACCAGCCCAGCACCTCGCTCAGGAACGTCCGAGTCGCGTCGGCGTCGTCGGAGTAGAGGATCGTGTGGACCCCGTTGATCATGGCGTGGAACGTACCCCCGTCGAATCCAACGTGCGCTGGACATCCGCGTCTCGGCTGCAGACGAACACGAGCTCGAGGCCGAGGCGGTCTGGAGCATCCCGGACGTCGAGGACACGCAGCCCGCTCTCCGATGTGCACCGCTGCTCGCCGACGAGGCCCAGGTACAGGTCGAGGTCGGACCTGTCCGCGTCCAGCGCGTCGTAGATCCGAGCGAGGCGCGGGTCAGCGAAGATCGGATCGGCCACGAGCCCGAACGCTACGGGTCCGCCGGTGAGCACCCGCTGCGGGTTTGGCGGGACGATCCGAGGCAATAGGTTCCGCCTCGACGCTCTTGAGGCAATGAGTTCCGCATGTGGAACTCATTGCCTCGGGCCCGGCGAAACGGAACCTATTGCCTCGCGGTCAGCGCCCGGGATCCTGCGCGGCAAGAAGATCGGCACGACCATAAGTTGAGCGCCGTGCGCGACCGCAGTCCCACAGTCGAACGCCCCTCAGCCCTCGGGTCGCTGGCGTGATGGCGGACAAGGTCGACTTCAAGAAGACACTCGACTCCTACCGGGCCCGGCGCGGTGAGCTCCGCATCATCGACGTGCCTGAGATGCAGTACCTGCAGATCGACGGCCGCGGCGACCCCAACACCTCCCCTGCCTTCGCCGACGCGGTGGAGACCCTCTATCCGCTGGCCTACAAGCTGAAGTTCGCCAGCAAGCGGGACCTCGGCCGCGACTACGTGGTGCCCCCACTCGAAGGGCTGTGGTGGGCCGACGACATGGACGCCTTCACCACCTCGCGAGACAAGTCGCGGTGGGACTGGACCCTCATGCTCATGGTCCCGGACTGGATCGACGGCGCCAGGTTCGCCACCGTCGTCGAGCAGGTCGGAGCGAAGGACGCACCAGCGCGCCTCGACCAGGTCCGCCTCGAGACGCTGGCCGAGGGTCGTTGCGTGCAGACGCTGCACGTCGGCTCCTTCGATGACGAAGCACAGGTGCTCCACTTGATCCACCACGTGTTCATCCCGGACAACGGGTTGCGCATGACCGGCAAGCACCACGAGATCTACCTGAGCGACTTCCGCCGGGTCGCCCCCGACAAGCGGCGCACGATCCTCCGACAGCCGGTCGCCGAGCTGCCCGCCGGGGCTCAGTCAGAGACGAGGGACGAGAAGCCCGCTCGATAGGCGGTCGGGGTCTGTCCGATGAGGTCGCGGAACGCCGCGTTGAACGCGGACGGCGAGTCGTAGCCGACGTCCATCGCGATCTGGGTGACTGGTCGGTCGGTGCCCGCGAGCAGCTCGATCGAGCGCAGCAAGCGAAGACGCCGCAGGCTCGCCCGCCAGGTCATGCCGAGCTCGTCGCTGAAGCGCCGTGCCAGCGAGCGGGGCGCCAGGCCGACCTCCCGCGCGATCTCATCGAAGCGCGGGTCGTGCGCCAGTCGCTCGGCTGTGATCTCGATGGCTCGACGGACCTCCGCTGATCGACCGGTGGGCATGCTCGCAGGGCTCGGGCGTTCTGCGAGCGCCCAGGTGGCCTGAGCCAGCGCTCGGAACATGGCGAGCGCGTAGTCGTCGAGCGGTGCGTCCTCGTCTCCCCAGCGCGCGCACTCGGCGATCAGCGATCGTGCGAGTGGGGTCAGGTCGAGCACGACCAGGCTGGAGGGTGGCGGTGGGGTGAAGTCGGTGCAGAACAGCACCGACGACGTCGTGACCGGCTGCGGGATGCTGACCTCGATCGCAATGCCGGCACGGATCAGGGCGGCCCGCGCCGGTGGGAGCGACCACGTGGTGCCATCCACCTCGAGCCGCAGCGCGCCTCGCCTCGCGCACAAGAGGTAGTGGCGGTCGACGCACAGGCGTCGGGTGGGCGCTGGCTCGAAGTCTCGGACGAAGCTGAACGCTGGCCGGGCCACGCTCGCATGATCACAGATCAGACGGCAGCCTCGACGAGGCCGACGTGGAACCGTCGGCTGACAGGCGGCGCGGTCATCAACGGCCGCAGGATCTCGCCGGACCGAGCGAAGGCGTCGGAGGCGAGGTAGCCATCGAAGGCCGCTCGATCGGTCCACTCGTGGAGCACGGTCACGTCGGTGTCGGTGTCTTGCGCTGGGAACACGCGGAAGGCGACGCAACCAGGCATCGATCGAATCGTCGACCCCTCACGCTCCAGTTGGGCCACGGCCATGGATCTATCGCTGGCGGACACCGAGAAGTCGAGGACGGCGATGAAGGTGGGAGTGCTCATGCTCCGATGGTGAGCCACGCATGCGTCCAACACCACCGCCGGTCGGACGCATCTCTGCTCCCAACGGACGCGACCGCCGCACCGCTCAAGACCCGATGCGG
>DATCYI010000595.1:0-12615 GCA_036570385.1 Acidimicrobiales bacterium
CGTCGGCGCCACCGTCACCCGGCGGCACGATGGCGGCGTCGAGGGCATCGCGGGCGCCGGCGGAGGAGCGCAGCACATGCACGAGGGCAGCGATCTGCTCGTCGGTGCCGATCTCGGCGAAGGTGGCGCCGACGTCGGCGAAGGTGCACGACAGGTCGGCGTACGTGGCGACCAGCAGGTCCTCCACCTGGGCGCCGAAGCTGGGTGCCTCCGCCAGCAGCGTCTCGATGTCGGCGCGGCTGGCAGCCAGCGACTCGGTGAGCACAGTCAGGTCGTCGAAGGCCGAGCCGAGCCCGTCGCGGTGCGAGGCGAGCGTGCGGGTCAGCGCGGTGAGGTCGGTGGCCAGCTCGTCGAACACCTCTGTGCGGGTGGCGAGGGTGCCGGTGACGTCGTCGGCGCTGGCGAGGATCCGACGCAGCGCTGGGCCCCGTCCGTCGAGCGCGGTGGCCAGCTCGTCGAGCACGATGCCGAGGTCGTCGGCGGGCACCGCCTCCACCAGATCGTCGACCGAGGAGAAGAGCTGCCCGTAGGACAGGGGAACGGTGGTGCGCTCGAGGGGGATCGTGTAGCCGCTGGTGGGGTCGATGTCCGGTGCGTCGGCGTCGGCCGGCGGATCGAGCGCGATGTATGGCTCACCGACCGCAGAGCGACGGCGGACGGCCGCCGAGAGGCCCTCCGGCAGCTCGACACCCCGGTCGACGTCGATGTCGACGCGCACATGGCCGTCCTCCAGCTGCACCCGCTCGATGGAGCCGATGGGCACTCCCAGGTAGGTGGCCTCGACGTTCGGCTGCAGCCCGGGAGAGCTCTCGAACTCAGCCGAGATCGAGTAGGGGCGCACGATCTGGTCGAGCTTCACGACGTTGCGCACGGCCCACGCCGCCAGCACCACGAACAGGGTGACGAAGGCGGCGAGGTTGATCCACACCCGACGGTTGATCACCGGTTCGCCCCCAGCAGGCCGGTCAGCGCCTCGAGCGGGTCCTGGCCGGTGCCCTGGCCGAGGAGCCCGCCCACGTCGGGGTAGAGCCAGGCGAGCATCAAGACGGTGCCG
This sequence comes from Acidimicrobiales bacterium, assembly GCA_036570385.1. Classification (GTDB taxonomy): domain Bacteria; phylum Actinomycetota; class Acidimicrobiia; order Acidimicrobiales; family VFJN01; genus VFJN01. Next base: position 1,055 of record DATCYI010000595.1, read on the forward strand.
TTGTGCACCGCCTTCGGGAACCGCTCGACGAAGCGTCCGAGGTCGACGATGAGGGTGGCCAGGATGTCGCTGCGCTCGGCGAGCCTGCCGAGCAGCGGCCGGACCTGCTCGAGCAGCGCTGTGAGGCGCTCGGCGTGGGGCTCGATGACCGTGTCGTTGGTGAGGGTGGCCAGCTCGACGAGGGCATCGACGGCCGCCACCATCTGGTCGCGGCTGCCGGCGATGGTCTCGGTGGCGGTGGCCAGCTCGTCGATCGTGCCCGCGATGTCGTCGGCGGCAGGAGCGAGGGTGGAGCCGAGCGCTCCCATCGAGTCGATGGTGGCGGCGATCGCGGCCTGCTGCTCCGCCAGCGTGCCGGCCACCAGACCGGCGTCGCGCACGAGCTCGTTGAGCACCTCGCCGCGTCCGCCCAACCCCTCGGCCGCGGCGTCGACGGTGGCGCCGATGTCGTCGGCGGTGAGGGCGCCGACCACGGCCGCGGCCTGCTCGGCGAGCTGCTCCACGTCGGGCTGGGTGGTGGCGTCGTCGATCACGTCGCCACTGGCCAGGAACGGGCCGGCCTGCGGATCGAACTCGTCGGGCAGCACGAGGTCGACGTAGTACTCGCCGAGCAGCGAGGTGCGCTGCACAACCGCGGCGGTGCCGTCGGGAACGTCGAAGTCGTCGACGATCGACATGCGCACCTTGGCCTGGTAGCCGTCGAGGCTGATCTCGCGCACGCTGCCGACCACGACGTTCGACGCCTGGACGTTGTGGCCCGGCGTGAGGTCCTGCACGTCGTCGAAGCTGGCGTAGAGCGTGAGGTCGCCGGTGGGGGCGCCCGCGGTCTCGATGCTGCAGCCGCCGGCGGCCAGAGCCAGCCCGACCACGATCGCCACGGCACGCAGGACCCGGGTCACGGCTGGCCCCCAGGCGGCAGGATCTGCCCGATCGGGCCGAGCAAGGCGTCGAGGAGCACCTGCACCGTCGGCGTGATGTTGGCTCGCAGGAACAGGCCGTCGATGTCCGGTCGGTACGACCGCGCGATGCCGTCGGCCAGCAGGGGCAGCACGCTGATCAGCTGCCCGGCCGACGCCGAGTTGCGCTCGAGGATCGACGCCAGCGCCGTGGCGCTCGCGATGTCGCCTGGGAGCTGGTCGCCGTAGTCGTCGAGCAGGCTCTGGCCCTGGGCGGTCAGCTCGACCAGCGACGCCAGGAAGCTGCGGATGCCGTCGCGCTCGGCGGCGAGGATCGAGGTGGCCTCGGAGAAGTCGTCGACGAGCCGGCCGAGCTGCTCGTCTCGCGTGGCCAGGGAGCCGGCCAGCACGTGGAGGTCGTCGGCCGCCTCCACGAGCTGCTGGTCGACCTCGGCGAGGGTCGTGCCGAGGCCGGCGGCCTGGTCGATGGCCGCGCCTAGCTGCTCACCGCGGCCCTCAAGCACCTCAGCGGAGTCGCCGAGGAAGCCCTCCACCACCTCTGCGTCGAGGCTGCGAGCCAGCTCGTTGAACGCCTGCAGGCCCTCGTCGGGCTCCACCGGCACCTCGGTGCGCTCCCGCGGGATCACGTCGCCGTCGCCCGCCCGCTCAGCCCCGCTGTCCTCCAGCTCGGTGCTCCACGGCGGGTGCAGCACGACGTTGCGCTCCCCGATCAGCTGCGTCTGGCCGATCGTGGCGCCGACGTCGGACGGGAGCGGCACCCCCGAGTCGATGGTCATGGTGACCCGCACGACGGTGCCGTCGATCTCTATGTCGTCGACGTGACCGACGGGCTGGCCCATCAGGTGCACGTCGCCGCTCGGGTAGAGGCCGACGGTGCTCTCGAACTCCGCGGTGAGCTGGTAGCCGCCGTCGCCGCCACCGCAGGCCGCGAGCGGCACCAGCAGCACGGCAAGCAGCGCGGCGGCCGCGCGGGTGGTCCGCCTCAAGGGGTGCCGCCCTGTGGGATGAGGATCCCGAGCAGCGCCCGGATGTGGTCGGCCGTGCCGATGACGCCCTCGATGGCGACGTCGAAGCCGCCGTCGTCGGACATCACGTTGCCGAGCAGCCCGAACAGCGGGCCCGCCCACGCCAACGACGTGTTGATGGTCCCCGTGTTGCGCTCGATGCCGCCGAGCAGGACGTGGGCGTCGGCCAGCAGCGCATCGATGTCGGAGCGGTGCTCGCGGATCGTGTCGGTGAGCGTGACCACCGCCTCGCTGCCGGCGCCGAGGATCGTGGTCAGCTCGTCGCGGCGGGTCGTCAGCCGATCGAGCAGCACCGACGCGGCGTCGACCAGAGCGAGGATCTCCTCGTCGCGCTCGGCGAGCGTGCCGCTCAGCGTCGACGCGTTGGCGACGAGGTCGCGCAGCTCCTCGTCGCGCGCGGAGATGGCGGCACCGACCGTGGTGAGGCTGTCGAGCAGCGACGGCACGACGTCGGCGTTGCGTTCGGTGGCACCGGCGAGGTCGCGCAGAACGGCGTTGATCGAGTCGATGTCGATGGCCTGGATCTGCGACGTGGTGTCGCCGAGAGCGCCGATGAGCGACACGGGGGTGTTGGTGCGCTCGAGCGGGATGCGGCGCTCCGCTTCGGGCAGCTCGTGCAGGAACGGCTCTTCCACCGGGCCGCTGAGGCCCAGGTAGTAGCCGCCCAGCAGCGTGGCGGCGCCGATCTCGGCACGGGTCTGGGGGCCGAGGTCGATGCCCTCGTCGACCTCCACGTTGACGATCACCTGCCCGGCCTCGAAGTCGGCGTGCACGCCGGTGACCTCGCCCACCGGCACCCCGGCCACCCGGACGTCGTCGCCCTTCTTCAGCCCACCTGTGTCGGAGAAGACGGCCGACATCTCGTACCGCGCCGAGAACAGGTCGAGAGTGCCGAAGCTGAACGCCACGGTCAGGAACCCGGCGAGCACCAAGAGGGACACGAGACCGAGCGTCACCTGGTTGACCTCGCGCCACGAGGGCACGTGCGGAAGGCGCAGCCGGGCCATCAGCGAACGCCTCCGAGCAGACCGTCGAGCAGCGGTCCGAGGATGCTGCCCTCGTCGAAGACCAGCGGGCCCTCACCGGGACCGCCGCTCACCGAGGTGGGCAGCGGGCAAGGTCCGGGCAGCACGGTGACGCACAGGACGCTCATGCGCAGCCAGTGGCCCTCGCTGACGGTGGAGTGCAGGGCCTCGAAGACCTCGGGGAGGCCTTGCAGCGCGCGCTCGAGGCCGTCGACGTCGTCGGCCGCGGTGCCGGTGAGCACGGCCAGGTGGTCGATCGCACCCGCCAGGTCGTCGGCGCTGCGGTCGAGGATGCCGTCGAAGCCCTGGGAGAGCTGGGCCAGCTCCACCAGGGCCTGGTCGAGCAGCGCGTCGTTGCCCGCGAACGTCTCGGAGATGGCGACCAGGTTCTCGACCATCTGGCCGATCTGGGCCTCCCGGCTGGCCAGCGCGGTGGTGATCGTGTCGTAGTCGGTGAGCAGCTGGTCGATCGTGCCCTCGCGCTCGGCGAGCATGCCCAGCACGGCGTCGAGGTCGCCCAGGAGAGCGTCGAAGGCGTCCTCGTTCCCGTCGAAGGCCTCGAGGAGCGAGGTGAGGATCTCGTTCACCTGGTCGGGGGAGACGCTGCGGGTGAGGGGCACCAGCTGGTTGACGAGCTGGCCCAGGTCGACGACGTCGGCGGCGCGGTCCACCTCGTCGCCTTCGGCCAGCAGCGCGTCGGCGGTGCCGGGCTCTAGCCCGAGGAAGCGCTGGCCGACGAGGTTGCGCCAGCGCACGGCGACGGTGGTGTCCGTCGGCAGCCGCACCTCCTCGTCGACCTCGAAGCGCACCCGCGCCCGGCCGTCGACGACGTCGACGGCGGTGACCTCGCCGACGGTGAGCCCCGCGAGCTTCACGTCGTCGCCGTCGTACATGCCGGCCACGTTGTCGAAGGTCGCGGCCAGCTCGTAGCGGGCGCCACCATCGCCGCCCGTGATGCTGCGGCCGATCCAGACGGTGAGCACGCCGGAGAGGGCGGCGAAGGCGACGAGGCGGATCACGCGGGTGCGGTGCTTCATGGCGCCGGCTCCGTGAGCAGGCGGGCGAAGTCGACCAGCAGGCCCGTCGGCGCGCTGGCGTCGTCGATGGCCCGGAGGGCCCGGGCGTCGGCGACCGTGGCAGCTCCGGTCGAGGCGCCCGCTACCGGGGCGGCCGCTCCCGCCCCGCCGAGCGGGCAGACGCCGTACACGTAGCAGAGGTCGAGGGAGATGAAGCCCCGCAGGCCGCCCATCAGGGTGCCGGCTGGGCCCTCGAAGCGGATGATGTCGGCGAGGCGGCCGAAGAACGTGCCGAGCATGTCGACGAACTCGGGGATCTTGTCGGCCTCCACGTCGACGTTGGCGATGAACGAGCCCACGGAGCGGATCGTGGTGTCGAGCTGGGCCCGGTTGTCGCGCAGCAGGTCGGAGAACGTCGTGGAGATGCCGGTGGTGACCTCGAGCAGCTCGTCGATCCTGTCGGGGTCCTCGGTCACGACGTCGAGCAGCTGGTCGGCGTGGCCCAGGGTCGCCAGGAAGTCGTCGCCGCGGGTGGCGAAGGTGTCGCTGAGCAGGGCGACGTCGCCGAGGAACTGACGGATGTCGTCGGCATGTCGGGCTGCGACGTCGACGAGCGTGCTGCTCGCGTCGATCGTGCGGCCGATCTCGTCGCCCATCCCGGAGGTGCCCTCCGCGATGGCGTCGATGGTGACCACGAGGTCCATCGGGTCGAGCTGCTCGAACAGCTCGGTGGCGTTGGCGAGGATGTCGGTGAGCTCGCGCTGGGTCTGCGTGCGGGTGATCTCGCCCCCGTCTTCGAGGAACGGCCCGGCACCCTCGTGCTCGCCGGGGTCGATGCGCACGAACTTCGGCCCGAAGATCGACAGCGGCTCGATCGACGCCAGCGCGTCGGCGGGCACCCGAACGTCCCCGTCGATGAACAGCTTCACGCGGGCCCGTCCGTCGTCTAGGAGCTCTACGCCGCTGACCTCTCCGACGTTCACGCCGCGCAGCTTCACCGACGAGCCACCGTCGGTGAACAGGCCCTGGCTAGACGACGGGAAAACCGCTTCGAGCTCGTAGCCGTCGTCGTAGTAGCCCTGCCCGTAGGCGAGGACCACGGCGATGGTGCCGGCCAGGGCCAGCGCTCCAGCCAGGCCGAACACGGCGCGCACGCGCTCGGGGATGTGCTGCATCGTCGGCTACCCCGTCAGGCTCACGGTCGGTGCCCCGCCCCAGAAGAGGAACGACAGCAGGAGGTTCGTGAGCACCACGACGATGATCGTGCTGCGGATGGCGATGCCGACTGCCCGCCCCACACCGGCGGGCCCACCCGAGGCGTAGTAGCCGAAGTAGGAGTGGATGAGGCTGACCTCGATCGCGAAGACCGTGACCTTGATCAGGCTGTAGAGGATGTCGATCGGCGGCAGGTAGAGGTGGAAGTAGTAGTCGTAGAGCCCCGGTGACATGCCGTAGATCGAGGTGGTCACCAGGCGGGTGCCCAGGAACGACGTGAACAGCGCCACCAGGTAGAGCGGGATCAGCGCCACGACCATGCCGACGAGGCGGGTGCTCACCAGGTAGATCATCGAAGGCACCGACATGACCTCGAGCGCGTCGATCTCGTCGGAGATGCGCATGGCGCCGATCTCGGCGGTGAACGACGAGCCGACCTGCGCAGACAGGGCGATGGCGGCGATCAGAGGGGTGATCTCGCGCACGTTGGCGTACGACCCGGCGAGCCCGACGAAGCTCTCGGCGCCGATCTGCGACAGACCCGTGAACGCTTGCACGCCGACGGTGGCGCCGACCGCCAGCGCCATCGCGGCGACGACGAACACCATCCCGCCGCCGACCACGAACGCTCCGGCACCGGCGACGATGTCGCTGATGTGGACCATCACCGTCTTGCGGAAGCGCAGGCGCAGGCCGACGTCGACCACGCTGTGCCAGATCGCCTTGCCGCTGAAGAGGAAGAAGCTGCCGAGCCCCGCGGCCCGCCCGATGGCGTAGTGGTAGGCCCGCTCTGCGGTGCGGACCGCGGTGCGGGCCGGCTCGTTCACGACGAGGGTCATCGGGGCGCTCCGGCCGCCATCACATGACCTGCTGGGGGACGAGGAGCGTGTAGAGCGTGGTGATCACGTAGTTCACGATGAACACGGTGAGGAGGGTCATGACGACGGCCTCCTTCACGGCGGTGCCGACGCCGACCGGGCTGCGGTCGCAGTGCATCCCCCGGTGGCAGGCGACCGTGGCGGCGAGGAACCCGAACAAGCCGGCCTTGCCGAGGGCCACGAACAGGTCCGAGAGGCGCAGCAGGGCGTCGGCGCCCTGGAAGTAGGCGCCGGGGCTGACGCCCTGGAGCACCACGTTGAAGATGTAGCCACCGCCGACTCCCGACACGATGATCAGCGACACGAGCAGCACGCCCACCGTGGTGGCCGCCCACAGCCGCGGGGTGACGAGTCGGTGGGTGGGGTTCACCGCCATCACCTCCATGGCGGAGAGCTCGTCGCGGATGTGGCGCGCGCCCATGTCCGCGGTCATCGCCGAGCCGCCGGCTCCGGCGATCAGCAGCGCCGCGGCGATGGGCGCCGCCTCCCGGATCACCCCGACGATCACAACGGCACCCGTGAGCGACTCGGCGCCGAGCTGGCGGGTGAGCTGGCCCACCTGCAGCGAGATGGTGGCGCCGAGCGGGATCGCGATCAGCATCACGGGCAGCGTCGTGACCTTGATGAGGAACAGGCACTGCTCCACGTACTGCGGCCACCAGCGACGGATCTGCCACGTCGTGCGCAGGCCCTCCAGGGCGGTGGCGGTGAGGCCTCCGGCCTCCGAGAGGGCTCGCCGCACGAGCCCGAGGCCGGGCGCGCCGATGCCGCCTTCGTCTGTGGCGTCGAGTGCTGCGTCGTCGTGGTGCGTCTGAGTGGTGGCCACGTTCCCCCTGCGTGGACCGTTGTCCGAGCTGGGCTACGGACGGGGTGCTTCGACAGGTTAGACGTCTCCTCCTGCTATCGGCAGTGTGCCAATAGGCGACAGGGGCGCGGGAGGGGCTCTGGTACCGTCCAAGCCGTGGCAACCCGGCGGCGCGTGCGCCTCGACTACGACGAGCGCCGCGCCTCGATCCTCGCCAGCGCCCGCCGGCTGTTCTGCACGAAGCCCTACAGCGAGGTGTCGATGGTGGAGCTGGCGTCGGCGGCCGGGGTGGCGCGCGGCCTGCTGCACCACTACTTCGGCTCCAAGCGCGACCTCTACCTGGAGGTGGTGCGGGGCATCGTGCGGGTGCCCACGCTGCCCCTGCCCGAAGACGACCTCGCCGCCGGCGAGCGCACCTGGGATGCCAGCGTCGACGGCTGGATGGACCTCATCGAGGCCAACGCCGAGCTGTGGCTGACCATCGTCGGGGCTGGTGGGACGGGTCGCGACCCGGAGCTCGACCAGATCCTCGACGAGGCCCGCGAGCTGACGGCGCTGCGGGTCCTCCAGGCCCGCGGCATCGACGCCGACACCGCGCCGCCCGAGCTGCTCGCCGTGGTGCGCGGCTACGGGGGCATGGCCGAGGAGATCACCAGGGAGTGGCTCGACCGGGGCCGCCTGACGCGCGAGCAGGCCCGCGTGCTGCTGCTGCGCTCCCTACCGGTCCTGCTCGATTCGGTCGTCCCCGAGATCTCGCCTGCGGCCGTGGCCAGCGGAGCGACGTGAGCTCCTGGGGCGACGACCGTCGTAGCGAGGACGCCCGCCGTGTCCACCCGGTGGTGGAGCGCCTGTCCAGCTACGGGTGGCGGATCATCGTCCTCGTGGCGGTGCTGCTCGGCGCGCTCTGGCTGCTGCGGCAGCTGTGGGTCGTGGTGCTGGCGCTCGTCGTCGCCACCTTCATCAGCCGGGCGGTCGACGCGCCGGTGCGCTGGCTGCGCGGCAAGGGGGCGCCTCCCGCGCTGGCCGCCCTCGGCGGTCTGCTGCTCTTCCTCGGCTCCATCTCTCTGCTGGTGTGGATCATCGTGCCGCGGGTGGCCGACGAGTTCGAGGCGCTCGGGCCGACCATCGAGGACGCGGTCGACGACGTCGAGCGCTGGTTGGTGGAGGATGCCCCGCTCGACCTCGACGAGGGCGACCTCGACGACCTCCGCGAAGAGGCCCGTCAGGCGGTGACGGGCGCGGTGCGCTCGTCGAGCAGCACCATCGTCAGCGGCGCCATCGTGGCCTTCGAGGTGCTGGCCGGTCTGCTGCTCGCGCTGGTCGCCACCTTCTTCTTCCTGAAGGACGGCCCGCGCTTCCAGAGCTGGTTCCTCGAGCAGGTGCCCGCTCCGAGGCGTGCGCTCGCCAGCCGCCTCGGCTCCCGGGCCTGGGCCACCATCGGCGGGTACCTGCGCGGCGCCGCGCTGCTGGGTCTCGTGGAGGGTGCGGCCATCGGGATCACGCTCGCTCTGGTGGGCGCCGAGCTGGCCTGGCCCGTGGCCCTGCTCACCTTCGTCGCTGCCTTCGTGCCCATCGTCGGCGCGGTGCTCGCCGGGGTAGTGGCGATCCTCGTCGCGCTCGCCACCGCCGAGCTGGGTGGGGCGATCGTCGTCGCCATCGTTGCCCTCGTGGTGCAGCAGCTCGACAACGACCTGCTTGCTCCCGTCGTCTATGGCCGGGCGCTCCAGATGCACCCGCTGATCATCCTCTTCGCCGTCGTGTCCGGCGGGGCGCTCTTCGGCATGGCCGGCACTGTGCTGGCCGTGCCGGTCACCGCCGTCGCCCTCAACGTCGTCGCCGAGGCCCGCCGCGAGGTGCCGGTCCCCTGACCTCAGTGGACGATGGTGGGGACCGTGGGCTCGCCGCTGCCGCCTGCTCCGGTCACGCCCAGCTCGCGGCCGAGGTCGTCCGGTCTGGCGGTGCTGGTGCGCAGCGTCGTCTCGCGCATCGTCAGCGTGAGCACCACGCCGACCACCAGCAGCGGAGCTGCCAGCAGGAACACGCCGGTCAACGACTCGGAGAAGGCTTGGCGCACCAGGCCGGCCGATGCCGCCGGTAGCCCTCGCAGCGAGTCGGGTGAGAAGGAGGATCCCTCACCCACGCTCACGGTCAGGCCGTCGAGGCGCTCCGCCAAGCGCGAGTTGAACAGCGCCCCGAAGAGGGCGACGCCGATCGAGCCGCCGAGCGAGCGGAAGAAGCTCACCGCTGCGGTGGCGGCGCCGAGGTCGCTGATCGGCACGGCGTTCTGCGTCGCGAGCACGAGGGTCTGCATCGTCAGGCCGAGGCCGATGCCGAGCAGCACCATGTAGACGGTGACGGTGGACTGCGAGGTCCCCGTCCCCATCGTTGACAGCAGGAACATCGCTACCGCTGCGATGACGGTGCCCGACACCGGGAACACCTTGTAGCGCCCGGTCCTGGAGATGATCCGACCCGAGGTGACCGAAGCGGCGAGCAGCCCGAGCATGAGGGGCAAGAGCAGGAGGCCGGAGCTCGTGGCCGAAGCGCCGTTGACCACCTGGAGGAACAGCGGCAGGAAGCTGATGGCGCCGAACATCGCCACGCCGATGATGAACCCGGTGGCGCTCGACACGGAGAACGTCCGCAGTGAGAACAGGTGCACGGGCACGACCGGTTCCAGCGCCCTCCTCTCCACCACGAAGAGGATCGGCAGGAGCACGACCGTGAGGCCGATCATCGCTCTGATCGTGGGCGAACCCCACTCGTACTCGCTGCCACCCCAGGTGGTGATGAGCACGATCGAGGTGACGACCACCACCAGCAGGCTGGAACCGAGGTAGTCGATGCGGTGGTCGCTCCGTCGGGTGCCCGCCGGCAGGACGGCACTGGTCACGAACAGCGCCAAGATCGCGAGGGGGACGTTCACGTAGAACACCCAGCGCCACGAGAGGTGGTCGGTCATGAAGCCGCCGAGCAGCGGCCCGATCACGCTCGAAGCGCCGAACATCGCGCCGAAGTAGCCCTGGTAGCGGCCCCGCTCGCGGGGCGAGACGACGTCGGCGATGATCGCCTGAGCCAGCACGATCAGGCCGCCGCCTCCGAGGCCCTGCACCGCCCTGAACGCGATCAGCTGACCCATGTCCTGGGCCAGGCCCGAGAGGATGCTCCCCGCCAGGAAGATGACTATCGAGATCTGGAACAGGCGCTTGCGCCCGTAGAGGTCGCCGAGCTTGCCGTAGAGCGGGGTGGAGACCGTGGACGCGAGCAGGTACGACGTGACCACCCAGGAGAGGTGGTCGAGGCCGCCGAGCTCGCCGGTGATGGTGGGCAAGGCGGTCGCCACGATCGTCTGATCGAGGGAGGCCAGGAACATCCCGAGCATGATCCCGCTGAAGATCACGAGGACCTGGCGGTGGGTCAGCGGTGCCGCGGCGGGGTCCTCGACGGCGTTGGCGGGGGGAGCGGTGGTCACGGGTCCTCGGTGGGGGAGTCGTCGGGCGTTCGGGTTCGTGCGGAGGGAGCTAGGGCTTGGCGAGCTCGGTGGCGAGGGCGGCGAAGGCGCTGCGCAGGGCGTCACCGAGCGGCTCGGTTCGACCACCTCGGTTCCACCAGGCCAGCGTCGAGCGCTGCAGTGCGGTGACCGCCGAGACCACCACCATCGGGCGGAGGTCATGGTCGGCGTCCACACCCATGCGCTGGGCGAGGGTGGTCACCAGCGTGCGCTCGATGTCGGCCATGGCTGCGAGGTGGCGGGGCAGCAGCGAGGGGTAGCGCTCCACGAGCTCGGCCCGCAGGAGCCAGCGCCTCGCCGTCTCCGCGTCGGTGGTCATGCGCTCGAGCAGGACGGCGGCGACCGCCTCGATCGGGCGCTCCTCGCGCGGGCGCTCGAGCAGCGACGCGGCCAGGTCCTCGAGCACCGCCGGCTCGACCCCCACGATCGCCTGCTCCTTGGACGAGAAGTAGTTGAAGAAGGTGCGAGGCGACACGTCAGCGGCCGCAGCGATGTCGTCGACGGTCACCGCTTCGAGGCCCCGCTCCGCCGTCAGCTCGCGCGCCGCGTGGGCCAGCGCTCGGTAGGTGGCGAGCTTCTTGCGGGAGCGGAGATCGCTCGGTTCGGACATATCTACAGCCTACGCAAGTTTGCAGTCTCTGCAATTGTCTGTGACGGATGTCTCGGCGACGCTGACAGCGGGCGGGCAGACTCTCCTCCGGGCGCAGCAGCGAGGGGGACGAGTGGGGACAGCGACGAGGACGGTCGTGGTCACGGGTGCCGCATCGGGGATGGGCGCGGCCACGCGGACCCGCCTCGAGGCCGCGGGTCAGCGGGTGATCGGCGTCGACCTGCACGATGCGGAGGTCGAGGCCGATCTGGGCACCGAGGAGGGTCGGTCGGCGGCCGTCGCCGCGGTGACGGCCCTGGCCGACGGCCACCTGGAGGGGCTGGTCACCTGGGCCGGCGTGGCGGGGCTCTCGCACCTGCCCGGGAGCCTGCTGGTGTCGGTGAACCACTTCGGCGCGGTGGCGCTGCTCGAAGGGTTGAGGCCCCTGCTGGCCGAGGGCGAGCGCCCGGCTGCTGTGGCCATCAGCTCGAACTCGACCACCTGTCAGCCGGGCGTCCCGGCGGAGGTCGTCGAGCTGTGCCTCGCCGGCGACGAGGCCGCTGCGTGCGCCGCCGCCGAC
>DATCYI010000596.1:0-1878 GCA_036570385.1 Acidimicrobiales bacterium
CGCGGCCGCTCCGCCGCCCCCTGAGCGCCGGGTCGCGCTGCTCGTCGCCGGGCTCGGGTCGACCAGCGAGAACGGCGCCATCGACGATGTCGACGCCGAAGGCCTGGGATACGACGCTCCCGACGTCCTCAGGTTCAGCTACGAGGGCGGCCGCACGCCCGATCCCACCGACGGGTGGACGGCCATCGAGCCCGCGGCCTACGACGCAGCCGACAGCCAGATCGACCTGCGCACCTCGGGAGCGCGCCTGGCCGACCTGATCGAGGAGGTCGCCGAGCTCTCCCCGGGGACGCCGATCGACCTCTACGCCCACTCGCAGGGCGGTCTCGTCACGAGGCTCGCCCTGGTCGAGCTCGAGGCGCGCCACGGTGAGAGGTGGCTCAGCCGGCTCGGGCTCGTGGCAACCCTTGGCACGCCGCACGGCGGGGCCGACCTCGCCACCGCCGTCTACGCGGTGGGCAGCACCCGCGCCGGGTCCCTCGTCCTCGACGGTGCCCAGCACGTGCTGGGGATCCCGCTCGACGACGACGCCCCCTCGTCCCGCCAGCTCGCCGAGTCGTCGGACGTCATCCAGGAGCTGGCCGACTCGCCCATCCCGCCCACCGTGCGCTCGGTGAGCATCGCCGCCCGTGGCGACCTCGTGGTGCCCGTGCCGCGCACCGCCGCGCCTGGCGCCACCGAGGTGGTGGTTCCGCTGATCGGCCCGTCAGCCCACGACGCCCTGCCCGGCAGCGCCGAAGCGGGGCGCGAGCTGGCCTTGGCGCTCGCCGGGCTGCCACCCACCTGCCAGTCGCTCGGCAGCGCTCTGGCCGACCAGCTGGTGGGGGAGGGGATCAGCCTCGGGGAGGACGCGCTGGGAGCGCTCGGCTGGTTCGCCGGCGCGAGCCGGGGCATGCCCTTCAGCGGCTGAGCGGCCTCGTTCGCCGCCACCTGGCCCCGACCGCTAGCATCGTCGATCGGCCCGACGACCGTCAGGCCGCAGTCACACCCACTCATCCTGCACCCGGGCCATCCCGCGGTCGCCCTTCGGGGCGCCAGGCCCGGCGTCGGCTTCCAGCCGACACAGCGAACCACGGGAAAGGAGCCCATCGTGGCCGTCGTCACCATGAAGCAGCTGCTCGAGGCAGGTGTCCACTTCGGACACCAGACCCGCCGTTGGAACCCGAAGATGAAGCGGTTCATCTTCGGTGAGCGCGGCGGCATCTACATCATCGACCTCGAGCAGACCCTCAGCCGCATCGAGACCGCCTACACCTACGTCCGCGACCTCGTCGCCGACGGGGGAACGATCCTGTTCATCGGCACGAAGAAGCAGGCCCAGGATCCGATCCAGTCCTACGCCGAGAAGGTCGGCATGCCGTACATCAACCAGCGCTGGCTGGGCGGCATGCTCACGAACTTCGAGACCATCGGCAAGCGGGTCTCCAAGATGCAGGAGTACCGCCGCATGCGGGCCTCCGGCGAGTTCGACGCCATGCCCAAGAAGGAGGCGCTCCTCCTCAGCCGAGAGCTCGAGAAGCTGGAGCGCAACCTCGGTGGCATCGCCAAGATGGAGCGCCTCCCCGACGCCGTGTTCATCCTCGACACGAAGAAGGAGCACATCGGCGTCACCGAGGCCAACAAGCTCGGTCTGCCGATCATCGCCGTCGTCGACACGAACTGCGATCCCGACATCATCCAGTACGTCATCCCGGGCAACGACGACGCCATCCGCTCCGGCAGCCTGATGTGCCGCATCATCGCCGACGCCGTCGAGGAGGGCCGCTACATCGCCTCTCGCCGCGGCACCGGGGGCGCCCCCGCCGCCAGCGAGCGCACCGAGGACGAGGAGGCCCGCGTGGCCGCCGAGCAGGCCGAGGCCCGCCGCCAGGCGCTCCT
>DATCYI010000597.1:0-1821 GCA_036570385.1 Acidimicrobiales bacterium
TTTGGTGCTCGCCTTCGGCTCGCGCTGCTGTGCGCCTCCGGGGCGGCGGAGCCGCCCTGCGGCGCTCTCGTGGGGGGGCGTTCCGCGCCCCCCACACCCCCAGCGGGGCCGGCCCTTCGCCCCGCCTAGGTGAGCTGTGCCGCAGCCACTGCTGGCTGCTCGCCCGTGGCTTCTTCTCTTAGCGGGAAGCTCAGGGCTCGTTCTTGGCCTTGGTAGGTGACTGACACGCTTGCGCCTCGCTCGTGCTCTGGGGCGCTCGCGGCTCGGACTCGCAGGGGTGGGCCGCTCAGCGGGCGGACCACGTAGACGGTGTCGTGGCCGTAGTACTCGACCAGCTCGACCTCGGCGTCTCCTCCCGCGGTGAGGCGCAGGTCCTCCGGTCGCAGCATCACCAGGGCTGGACCGTCGACCGCAGCATCGAGCGGGACGACACCGGCAGGGGTCATCGCGCCACCCGCGCTGGCGGTGGCCGGCACGAGGTTGGCGTCACCCACGAAGCCGGCGACCCACGGGGTGGCGGGTCGGGCGTAGAGCTCGGCGGGCGGAGCCTGCTGCACGATCTCTCCGGCTGACATCACCGCCACCTCGTCGCCGAGCACGAACGCCTCCTCTTGGTCGTGCGTGACGAACACGGTGGTGATGCCGAGGTCGAGCAGGAGGCGGTGGATCTCGGAGCGCACCTGGGTGCGCAGCGACGTGTCGAGGTTCGAGAAGGGCTCGTCGAGCAGGAGGACGTTCGGCTCGGGGGCGATGGCTCGGGCGAGGGCCACCCGCTGCTGCTGCCCTCCCGAGAGCGTTCCGGGCTGGCGCTTGCCGAGCCCGCCCAGACCGACGAGCTCGAGCGCCGCCTCGACGCGATCGCCGCTTCGCTCCTTGCGGCTGAGGCCGTACCCGACGTTGCCGGCCACGTCGAGGTGCGGGAACAGCGCCCAGTCCTGGAAAACCATGCCGATCCGTCGCCGCTCAGGAGCCAGGTCGACGCCCGGTCCGAACACGGTGCGACCGCCGACCTCGATGGCGCCGCTGTCGGGCTGCTCCAGTCCGGCGATCGAGCGCAGAAGGGTGGTCTTGCCGCAGCCGCTCGGGCCGAGCAGGGCGACGATCGAGCGAGGGGGCACGTGCAGGTCGACGCCGCGCAGCACCGGCTGGCGCCCGAACTGCTTCCGGAGGTCGGTGACCTCGATGGTGCCCGCACTGCCGTTCAGCACGCTTCACAGCGTACTGCCGGACCTCCTCCCACCACCCAGGCGGGATCGTGGCTCTCGCGGTCAGCCGTCCTTCTCGCGCAGCACGAGGATGGCCATCGGCACCGACGAGAGCAGCACCAGGGCCAGCGCGGGAGCGGCGGCTCGGCCGAGGAACGCTTCCGAGGTCGCGCCCCAGACCTGCGTGGCAAGCGTGGGGTAGCCGGTCGGCGCCAGCAGGAGCGTGGCCGGCAGCTCCTTCATGCAGGTGAGGAACACCAGCGCGCCGCCGGCCATCATCCCGGGCCTCGCCAAGGGGACGACCACCTTCCACAGCGTGGCGACCGGACCGTGGCCGAGGAGGCGTGACGCCTCCTCCAGGCGAGGGTTGACCTGCAGCAGAGACGCCCGGATCACGCCCAGCGCCTGGGGCAGGAACAGCACGACGTAGGCGAGGGTCAGCATCCAGTGGGTCTGGTAGAGGTCGGGCACGACCCGCGCCCCGAAGAACACGAGCGAGAGCGCCACCACCACACCGGGCAGCGAGTGACCCGCCCAGCACGCGCCCTCCACCACCCGGCCGAGCCAACCGCCGCGCCGCACGGACAGCACGGCGACCGGCCACGCCGCGGCGACG